>SLEY01000234.1 GCA_007124535.1 Planctomycetaceae bacterium | reverse complement strand
CGCTTGCGGGAGGGTCGGACGCGGTAGCGGCCGGGGAGGGTATTTACCAACAATAGCCCGCTTAAAGGGGCAAAACGCTGCTTCACCGAAAACAACTTCGGTCAATACGCGTTCAAGAGGGACGGTCACAAATGAAGGTTTTACCCCTTTAAGCGGGCCATTGTTTCGGCACTGCCTGCGACAAACGGCGTGACAAATTTCCCATGCCGGACGAAGGGCTGCGAACTGCCACATCGCTCGCTTGATCCTACGAAATTCAGGCCAGCGGTGTTTTGGACGCTTCGCCGGCATTCTCCCTCACATAGCGAGGAACTGCATAGCCAGGCAGTGCATCCCGAAGTTGGCGGATCAACTGTCGGCCCCTTTCCACAGGCACCTCGAAATGGGCGGCTCCGGCGACACGGTCCAGTTGATGCAGATAATACGGTACGACGCGACACTCCAGTAACCGCCGGGACAACGCCGCTAATGTGGCAAAGTCGTCGTTGACCCCCCGTAAGAGCACGCTTTGGTTGAAGACCAGGATCCCTCGCGCTACCAGCGAGACAAGCGCCGTGCGAACATGTCCGTCAAGTTCACTCGGGTGGTTACAGTGAACCACGACCACGGGATCCAGCCGCAAGCCGCTCAGCCCGTCCAGCAACTCGCCCGTCACGCGCTGCGGGATCATGATCGGCAACCGAGTGTGGATGCGCACCCTTTTTATGTGGGGTACTTGACTGAGTTGTACTAGCAATTTCGCCAATCGGTCATCGGGCAGCACGAAGGGATCTCCGCCGCTGAGTACAATCTCTTCGAGCGAGGTATCGGCGGCAATCTCAGCCAGGGCGAATTCCCCGGACGCGTCCGCTGGCAGCGCTTCCTGGTAGGCGAAATGGCGACGAAAACAAAAGCGGCAATGGACGGCACACGCGCCGGCGGTTATCATCAAGGCCCGACCGGAGTACTTCTGGAGTAACCCGGCAGTCCTTTTTGACGAGGTGTCACCCACCGGATCAGCGGTAAAACCGCGAACCTCGCGCAGCTCTTCGTCGATCGGCAGGATTTGCCGTAACAACGGGTCGCCCGGATCGCCCACGCGTATCCGGCTCAGATAGCTCCAGGGTACTAACAGCGGAACATGACGACTGGCCCGAACCGCAGCATTCGCCCAGCTTGTGGGCAACCGCAGCACGTGGCAAAGGTGATGCGGGTCCCGAATCGCCGTATTCAGTTCGGTTTGCCAATCGCTGGACCCCGCAACGGTTCCTGCAGACTCGCAGGGCAGGGGTGCGGCAGAAGAACGAGGGTTCACGGAAGAAGAAGCTGGCAACATGACCGGTCGCGACGAAAAAACAACATCGTCTCGTTGACGTATATCGACGGGGAACACCATTCAAGGCTACTGAAAGTGGGGGAACAACAACGTGGCTACGTACAAGACTAGTGATTTTCGGAAAGGCCTCAAGGTCCAAATCGATGGAGAGCCCTACCTGATGATCGAAATGAATTTCGTGAAACCGGGGAAGGGCAACGCATTGTACAAGTGCAAGTTACGCAATCTCCTCCGTGGTACGGTTCTCGACAGAACCTACAAGGGGGGCGACTCTCTGGAGTCCGCAGATGTCGAAGAAATCGACGTTCAGTACCTGTACCGCCAAGCCGATTTGTTCGTCTTTATGGACAACAAGACCTTCGAGCAGTACGAACTGAGCACCGAGCAGATCGAAGACAACTGGAAATACCTCAAGGAGGGGATGGTTTGTTCGATGACCTTGTTCAACGGCAACCCCATTTCCCTCTCTCCGCCCAACCATGTCGAATTGAAGGTGGAGTATTGCGAGCCGGGTGTCAAGGGCGACACGGCGACGAATGTTACGAAGCCGGTCAAGGTGGAGACAGGGGCGGAGATTCTTTGCCCCTCGTTCATCAACATGGGCAACATCATCAAGGTGGATACGCGGACGGGCACCTATGTCGAACGGGTCAGCACCTGAAACGCCCCGCCCCGAATTCGCCCCGCGTGCCTCGTTGGAAGCTCTACGGTTTCGGGCGGGCATGCTGCGCCGCGTTCGCCGCTTTTTCGAAGAACGCGGCTTTCTGGAAGTGGAAACGCCCCTGCTGTCAGCCGATGTGGTGATCGACCTCCATCTGGATCCCCTGCCGGTGACCGTATTTGCTGATCCCCGCCAAGCCTCCGCGGGTCGGCCGATGTGGCTGCAGACGTCGCCCGAATTCGCGATGAAACGGCTGCTCGCAGCCGGGTTCCCCTCGATCTACCAGATCACTCACGCATTTCGTGGTGGGGAGCGAGGCCGGTTGCACAATCCCGAGTTCACGCTGGTCGAATGGTATGCGGTTGGTCAGGGGCTGGCGGAGGGAATCCAGCTCTTGTCCGATTTGGCCGAATCCACCCTCCAGAGAGGGTGTGCCGAAGCAATGGCCTATCGAGACGCCTTTCTCAAGTGGGCTGGTGTCGACCCGTTGCAGGCCGGTTGCGCGGAATTGGCGGCAGCCGCGCGGCAAAATGGCGTGGCGATTCCGGACGGGCAGGAATTGCAGGATCGCGACGGCTGGCTCGATCTCCTGTTGGTCGATTGCATCGAACCGCATCTGGGCCGCTCGCAACCCATCGTGCTATACGACTATCCGCCCAGTCAGGCGGCATTGGCACGCATTCGCCCCGATTGCCCCCCGGTGGCGGAGCGTTTCGAGTTGTATGTGGACGGTATCGAATTGGCCAACGGATATCACGAGTTACGGGACGCCGAAGAACTGCGGCGGCGGAACGAAACCGTGAATCGGCAGCGGGCGGCGGAGGGAAAGAGGACGTTGCCGGTGGAGAGCCGTCTGCTGGCGGCTATGGAAAGCGGCCTTCCTCCCTGTACTGGAGTGGCCCTGGGATTCGATCGCTTGGTGATGCTCGCTTTCGAAGCTTCCGATCTGGCCCAAGTGCTGCCGTTCCCCCTCGAAATCGCTTGATGGTTCAGCACGATCGCACTTGGCCCACCCGTGCACTGTCCTTTCACGGGGGCCTTCAGGGCCGATTCAGCGGACCCGAGCGTATTGGAGGAAAGTGTAGCTGTGGTCGTTCTTCTCATCCGCCTCATACCGCGGCGAACGGTCTCGCAAAACCCATTCATCCGGAGGAAGCTCCGGGAACGTGACATCACCTTCCACGTGGGCATGCACCCGCGTCAGATAAAGCCACTCCGCCAGCGGAAGTATCTGCCGATAAACCTCCCCTCCCCCGATTACAAACAATTCCTCATCATCCGCAGCCACTTGGAGCGCGTGTTCGAGGGAGGGCGACCGGATCACGCCGGGAACCCTTACCGTGTCTGTCTGCCGGGAAAGGACCACCGAAGTGCGACCTGGCAACGGGCGGCCAATCGATTCGAACGTGCGACGCCCCATCAATAGATGATGCCCCATCGTCAATTGTTTGAAACGCCGCAGGTCCGCCGACAATCGCCAGGGCAACTGCCCGCCACAACCGATCACCCGATTCTCCGACATGGCCACGATCACCGAGATCCTCATCCCCTTCCCACCTCGCATTCCCGCGATCACACAGCGACAGGTGCCGCAATATGAGGATGCGGGTTGTAGTCCTCAAGACGGAAGTCTTCGTAGCGGAAGTCGAACAAACAACGTACCTCGGGGTTCATATGCAATCGGGGCAGCGGCCGCGGCTGGCGCTGTAGTTGAAGCCGGGCCTGCTCCAGATGGTTGGAATACAGATGGACATCGCCGAAGGTATGAATGAATTCCCCCGGTTCCAGCCCCGTCACTTGGGCAATCATCCGGGTCAGCAGCGCATAGGAGGCCATATTGAAGGGGACGCCCAGAAAGACATCCGCACTGCGCTGATACAATTGGCACGATAAACGGCCTTGGGCGACGTAAAACTGGAACAGCACGTGACAGGGCGGCAACCGCATCTGGGCCAGTTCCCCCACGTTCCAGGCACTGACGATCAAGCGCCGCGAGTCCGGATCCAGCCGAATCCGTTCGACAACCTCAGACAGCTGGTCGATGTGTCCCCCATTGGGCGACGGCCAGCTGCGCCACTGCCGCCCGTAAATGGGGCCCAGATCGCCTGCAGCATCCGCCCATTCGTCCCAGATCGAGACACGGTTCTCCTGAAGATACCGGACGTTGGTGTCCCCCCGCAAGAACCAAAGCAGCTCATGGAGGATCGACCGCACGTGCAGTTTCTTGGTCGTTAGCAGCGGAAAACCGGCTGCCAGGTCCATTCGCATCTGGTACCCGAAAACACTGATCGTGCCGGTCCCCGTTCGATCGCATTTCTGAACCCCTACGTCCAGAATATGCTTCAACAGGTCCAGATAACATCGCATGTGGCAGCACGCTTTCCAAGAAAGATTTCCTCGCTCAAGCCCAGATTCTGCCTGCCGCCGAACCGAACGTCAAGGGACTCGCAGAATTCGATTCGCGTCGGGCATCGAGTTCGGGGGGCAGGCCTCGAATCAGAGACCAAATCATGCGACCTATTGCACTCGATCCTGCCCCAAATCGAGCAGGAATCGCTGTCATCCTCAACCGCGTGCGGTATCGATGGGGGCGGGATCGCCGGTGATGAGTCTTTACTCGGGGGGCGCCGGATGGTATACCCGAGGATAGGCCGGCCCGCGGTTCGGGCTGGCAAGTCCCTTAGTCCCAGCCTGGAGGAGGTGTCCCATGGCCGATTCAAAGCTGACTCGCCGAGAGTTTGTTCGTGACATGGCGGTAGCCGCGGGCGTGGCCGCCGGTTTGAAGCCCACGTACACGGTGCATGCCGGCAATCCGGAAGAGGCCGACACAAACCAGATCCTCAACTACAACGAACAGATGGAATATCGTCGGGGCGGCAAGACCGATCTGATGTTCTCTGCGGTTTGT
>SLEY01000261.1 GCA_007124535.1 Planctomycetaceae bacterium | reverse complement strand
GAGGAGCGGTTCAGTTTGACCAAATCTTTTCGGGTGCAGAGGACGGCGTCCAAATCGGAGTATCCCGCCACCCAGGCTTCCAGCTGCCGGACTTCCCGGGGCGCGTAGCCGTAATGGTCGGGCAGCGCTCGAAAACCGGCGACTTCGCAAGCCAAACCGTCGAGCGTGTGCCGGAATCCCTCGGGGTTGCCGATCCCGCAAAATGCCGCGACGCGACGTCCCGCCACCCGTTCGAGCGGTTCATCCGCGCCTCGGGCGGTTCGCAGGCCCTGCGGTTGGTGCTGTAGTTCCAGCCAAGCGGCCGCGGGCGCCAGCTGATGCACCCGACGGCGGATCGCGAGCCGCTGCTCGCTGGAAACGGCGTCCTGACGGGACAAAGCGACCAGATCGGCACGCCGCAACGCGTGGACGGACTCACGTAGCGTGCCCCGTGGCAAAAGGTGCTCCCAGCCGAAGGGCTCCCATGCGTCTAACAGCACCACTTCGAGATCGCGGTGAATCCGGCGATGCTGGAAGGCGTCGTCCAGCAACACGACACGGCAACCGTACCGGGCGACGATCTCGCGCACCGCCGCCACGCGATCCGGTGCTTGGACATGAGGCAACGACGGCAGCTTTTCCGCCAGTTCCAAGGCTTCGTCGTTCGCCTTCCCCGCCCGGGCCTTGTACCCGCGACTGACCACGCCGACCGGGATTCCGCTGGCCGCGAACCAGCGGGCCAGCCATTCGATCAGCGGTGTCTTGCCCGTTCCACCTACGGTCAGATTACCTACGCTGATCAGGGGGACTTCCGCCTGATGGACGGGCAGCCAGCCGCGGTCATAGGCTTGGTTGCGAGCCTGAACCACCAAACCGTAGGGAAATTCCGCGACCCGTAAAACGGACCTCAAGAGGGCAGCCCCTGGACCACGGCGCCGTCCACGGATCAGATCCCGAAAGGCCGACGGGTCCCAGGGCATGGCAACGTCTCGTTTCCGTGTGCGGACCGCGACTCCGAGTTCCGGTTTACAGGCGGGCGCAGATCGCAGCCGCCATTTCCTGGGTGCCCACCGCGGTCGGGTCGTCCCGGTTCGGTTTCAAGTCGTATGTGACGTCCCGGCCCTCACCAATCACGGCACCCACCGCCTTCTCCAACCGATCCGCGGCATCCGTTTCCCCCAGATGCCGCAGCATCAACATGCCGGACAAGATCAGTGCGGTCGGGTTGACCCGGTTCTGGCCCTTGTACTTCGGAGCGCTGCCATGCGTCGCCTCGAACACCGCCCCGCCCGGTCCGATGTTCATGCCCGGCGCCACTCCCAAACCGCCAACCAATCCGGCCCCCAAATCACTGACGATGTCCCCGTACAGGTTGGGCATCACCAGCACGTCGTACAATTCCGGTTTCTGTGTCAACTGCATGCACATGTTGTCGACGATGCGGTCTTCAAATTCGATATCCGGATAGTCCTTGGCGACCTTCTGAGCGGTAGCCAGGAACAGCCCATCGGTGTACTTCATGATGTTGGCCTTGTGTACCGCCGAGACCTTGCGGCGACCGTTGGCCCGGGCATACTCGAAAGCACACCGCACAATCCGCTCCGTGCCCGAGATGCTGATCGGCTTGATCGACACGCCGGTCTCCTGGCCCGGGGTTTGGATCTTGCGATCCGAGGGCAGGTCATTCACGAAATCGATCAGCCGGCAGGTTTCCTCACGACCCGCCTGGAATTCGACCCCGGCATACAGGTCTTCGGTGTTCTCGCGAACGATCACCAGGTCCACGCCCACATCCCGGTAAAAGGAACGCACGCCGGGATAGTGTTTGCAGGGGCGGATGCAGGCGAACAGTCCCAGTTCCTGCCGCAGATACACGTTGATGCTGCGAAAACCCGTCCCGACGGGGGTCGTGATGGGAGCTTTCAGCGCGCAACCGGTCCGGCGGACACTGTCCAACACCCCATCCGGAATGGGCGTTCCCAGCCGTTCCATGACATCCACGCCCGCTTCCTGCTCGTCCCATTCCACAGCCACGCCCGTGGCATCGATACATTTGCGGGCGGCTTCCGCCAATTCCGGCCCGACGCCGTCGCCGGTGATGAGGGTGACTTGATGCGGCATTTTGCAATTGCTCCTGAGTTCAAACGGGGGAAAGCGATTCCGCAGGCCGGCACGGCCGCCGACGGAGTCCCCATTATCACCACCCGCACCAATCCTTCAAGGACACCACCCCTATGGATACTGAAAACGGGGGCGCCGCTCGTGCCGCAAATCACAATCGACGTTATATAAACAATGGCCCGCTTCAAGGGGTAAAAACTTCATTTGTGACCGTCCCCCGTGAACGCATATTGACCGAAGCTGTTTTCGGTGAATCAGCGTTTTACCCCTTTAAGCGGGCTATTGTATATAAAACCCATAAGAGGTACACAAACAGCTCGAAGGACGTGTACTCAATCGGTCTGTAGGTTGGGCATTCCTGCCCGACGATCCCCATGGTGGATCCACAGTGAGGGATTCGTAATCCGTGCAACGTTCTTGTTGATGATCCTACGTCCATCGGGCAGGAATGCCCAACCCGCGGGGACGCGCAGCAAGGCAACTTCCGGGCAAGGGGATCATTCGGCTTGGAGCCTAAAGGGGGGCTCGAAGGGCTCCAGCAGCTCAAGGAACTGGTCTTCGGAGAGGATGGGGATGCCCAACTGGCGAGCTTTATCCAGTTTGCTGCCCGCCTTGTCGCCGACCAAGACATAATCGGTTTTTTTCGAAACGCTGGAGGCCGCTCTGCCCCCCTGTTGTTCGATCAAGCGGTGCGCCTCGTCGCGGGTCAAGCCTTTCAATGTGCCGGTGACGACGAACGTCTTGCCCTCCAAAGTGCCCGCGGTGGACGCAGCCTCCGGGCGGGGGGCTTCCAGCGAAATCCCCTCTTCGCGCAGGCTGTCGATTACCTCCCGACCCTGCTCGCTGTTCAGGAAGCCATGCACGCTTGCCGCGATCGTGGGTCCGATCTCCGGGATTTCCGCCAATTCGCTGACCGAGGCTCGTTGCAGTTCGGCTATCGAGGGGTAGCGGTCGGCCAAAATGCTGGCCACGCGGTTGCCGACGTGGCGGATGGCCAGGGCGGCCAGCAGCCGGGCCAAGCCCCGATCCTTGCTGGCCTCCAACCCGGCCAGCAGGTTCTCGGCCGATTTGGCGCCCATCCGTTCCAAGGCCGTCAGCTGGCTGGCGGTCAAACGGTACAGATCGGCGTAGCTGCGGACCAGACCACGATCAACCAACTGCTCCACCAGCTTCTCGCCCAGCCCGTCGATGTCCATGCAGTTGCGGCTGGCAAAATACTGGAGCCGCTCCTTCAACTGAGCCGGACATTGCAGGTTCGGGCAGCGGATGTACACTCCACCGGCGTCGCGGACCAGCGGCGTGTCGCACTGGGGACAGCAATCGGGAAATTGGAAGGGAGCCAGCTCTTCCTGCCGTTCGTGTTTCTCCACTCGGACCAGATGCGGGATGATCTTGCCGGCTTTCTCCACGACGACGACATCGCCGGGGCGGATGTCCTTGCGGCGGATCTCGTCCGCGTTATGCAAGGTCGCTCGGCTGACCACCGTGCCCGCCAAAGTCACGGGCTCCAGTTCCGCAACGGGAGTGATCGTCCCGGTCTTGCCCACCTGGACACGGATCGCCTTCAGTCGGGTGGCCGCTTCGTATTTCTCCCACTTGTAGGCGACGACCCATCGCGGACTCTTCGAACGCGCTCCCAGCCGCTCGCGCTGATCGAAACGATTGACTTTCAAGACTAAGCCGTCCACCTCGAAATCCAGTTCGTGCAGTTCCTCGCCAAACCGCTCGCAGTAGTCCAGTGCCTGCTGGAAATCCCGGCAGATCCGGAAGAGCGGTGTCGGCGGCAGACCGTACGTCGCGATCTCCTCCAGGAAATCGGCATAGTTCTCCGCATGAATGCCCTCGCAGTAGCCCAGCCCGTGACAGAACACGCGCAGGGGACGGGCGGCACAAATCCGGGCGTCCAGCATACGGATGCTGCCGGCCGTTACATTCCGCGTGTTGGCAAACGGCGGCTCGCCCCGCTCCCGCTGCCGCTGGTTCAGTTGGACGAGGTCCGAGTTGGTCATGTAGACCTCGCCCCGCACCTCCAGGATCCGGGGCCAGCGCCGGCCGCTCAGTCGCAACGGGACGTCCCGGATCGTGCGGACATTGTGGGTAATATCATCCCCCACCACGCCGTTGCCACGTGTCACCGCCCGCACCAACAAACCGTCCTCGTAAATCAAGGCCACCGCCACTCCGTCCACCTTCAATTCGACCACCCATTCGACCGACTCACCCGGCAACAACTGCTCCGTGCGCTTACCAAAACTGCGCAGCTCGCCCAGTGAGTACGTGTTGTCGATCGACAGCATGGGGACCCGATGGGGCACCGAATTCAGGTGGGGTACGGGGCGATCGCCGATCCGCTGCGTGGGACTGTCCGGCGTGATCGCTTCCGGATGCTCCGATTCCAGCTGTTTCAGTCGTTGCAGCAAGCGATCGTATTGGAGATCGCTGATTTCCGGCGCGGCTTCCACATAGTATTTGCGATCATGATCGCGGATGGCTTGGCGGAGTTGGGCGATTTCCTGTTCCCACGATTGACTCATGGCAGCAGTCTTCCTTGGGGATCACGGTCAAGGCACTTCGTTCGTCGTCTTGGTCCCCCTGCGCGAACCACCCTGAGCACCCGAAAAAAATCAATGGCCCGCTTAAAGGGGTAAAACCTTCATTTGTGACCGTCCCTCTTGAACGCGTATTGACCGAAGTGGTTTTCGGTGAATCAGCGTTTTACCCCTTTAAGCGGGCTATTGTTGGTAAATACCCTCCCCGGCCGCTACCGCGTCCGACCCTCCCGCAAGCGGGAG
>SLEY01000401.1 GCA_007124535.1 Planctomycetaceae bacterium | reverse complement strand
GTCTACACGCCGTGCTCCACCGGCCGCCAATAGACCGGCCGCCCATAGTAGTCGAAGAACATTTCCTCGTACTGGCGGTTGATGGGAGTGGCGGGGTCATATTCCGGGCTGTGCTCGATCGTTTTGCGAACCAAGTCAAGGCGAACATGGCGGCTCTCCCAATCGACCGCATCGGTCCACAGCGGCGGAATCAGGACGTGCCGGCCGGGCAACCAATTCCCCGTGTCGATCACCAGGTACCGGATCTCCCAAGGCGGGCCTGCCAAGTCCGCGTCGTCGATAATGAAATCGGCCACATATCCAATCTCGCCGTCGCTGGCAGCCACGCGACATCCCGTAACCGTGCCGGCGGCGTGCAGGTCGGGATCGCTCTCGGCTTGGGCCGGTTCGAGGTTCGCCCAATAGACTTCCCAGGCGAAGTATTGGGCCATTTCGATCTCTTTCCTTCGCGAGAGGGGCATGTCGCTTTCCAGCGGTGGAGCGTTTTCCACCTGCTCCCGCGTCAGGCGGGCACCGAGCCGTTGGGAGGCATAATCGGCCGAACGAATTACCTGGGGGGAAAGAATCACCCGCCGCCCTGACAGCCAGCCGTCCGTGTCGACTTCCAGGTAACGGACGATCCAGTGCCGCCCGTCGAACAACAGGTCTTTCACCGTACCGACGCCGTCCTCCGGTCCCTCGATCGAACAACCGCGGATTTGCTTGGTCGCAATCAACATGCTCCTCTCCTTTCGTGCGTCAGAATGGCAGAGTACCCGGGCGGGGCCAAGCTGGTCATCCGACCCCCCCTAAGCAGCGTCTATGGAGCGGGAACTCCAGCACTTCGCCTTGCTCGGCCTGGCATACCTTCCCATCGAAACGGATCTTCACCGGTTCGTTCCGGCTGCGGCCGATGGTCAGCCGCAGTCGCTGGGAGGTCAGTTCCACGGCAATCCAGTGTCTCCGGTAACGCATTTGGAAGTGAATGTCGCCCAGGGGGTCGGGCAGACAGGGATTGATCCAAAGCACGTCGTCCCGCATTTCAATGCCCAGGTAGCAGCGCTGGATCAAGTCCACCGTGCCGGCCATGGCTCCCAAGTGGATTCCTTCGGAGGTCGTGCCGCCCTGGATGTCGGCCACGTCGCTTTCCAGGGCCTGTTCGAAGAGCTGCCAGGACCGTTCGCGGTCGGAGCGGGCCAGCACCCACGAGTGGACGACGTGGCTCAAAGTCGATCCGTGCGAGGTGCGGTGGTTGTAATAGTCGATGTTCTTGGCGATCCATTCCCGGCGGAATTCATAGCCCATCCGGGAAAAATCCTCCTGCAACTCCCCCGCGGAGAACAGGTAGAACAGCATCAGCACATCGGCTTGCTTGCCCGCTTTGTACCGGTTGACGTCGTCCCCCTCGGCTTCGAGAATCCGGTCCAGGCGTTGGATGTCGCCGTACTTCTGACGGTAGCCCTTCCAATCGAATTCTTCCAGCCGCTCGTACCCTTCGAACTGGCTGATGATGCCGTCCTCGCCGATGGGGACGTACATTCTTTCGGCCACTTGTTTCCAGCGGACGAAGTCCTCGTCGGCGAGTCCCAACTCTTCGGTCAATTCGCAACGGCGTTCGTCGCTCAGCAGGTCGAGCACCTTGCCGGCGCAGTCGAGCACCCAGGAGGCCAGGACATTGGTATAGGCGTTGTTTCGAAGGCCGGGCTCGTCCCGGCCGGGATACTGCGTATGGAACTCGTCCGGTCCGACGACGCCGTGGATTTCGAAACGGTCCCGGTCGGCGTTGTACTCGGCCAGGCTGGCCCAGAATCGGGCGATTTCCAAAATCATTTCCGCCCCGTAGAAGCCGAGGAATTCGCAGTCGCCCGTGGCCTGGTAATACTGCCACACGTTGTACGCGATGGCCGAGTTGACATGGCGCTGGCGGTACGTCTGGTCGGGCACCCAACGACCCGACTTGGGATTCAGATGCACCACCTGGCTTTCCTCCCGCCCGTCGCTGCCGCTTTGCCAAGGGTACATGGCGCCCTGGTAACCCGCCTCGCGGGCCGCGACGCGGGCTTCGGGAAGCCGGCGGTAACGGTACATCAGCAAGGCCCGGGTCAATTCGGGGAGCCGCAGGTTCAGGTAGGGAAAGATGAACAACTCGTCCCAGAAAATATGCCCGCGATAGGCTTCGCCGTGCAGCCCGCGCGAGGGCACGCCGACATCGCGATCGATCGTGCTGACCGACACCGTCTGCAGCAGATGGAAGATGTGCAGCCGCAGGATGCCCTGGGCGACGTGTTCGCTTCCCAGGTCCAAGTCGGCACGCTTCCAGAGGTGCGACCAGCGGCGGGCGTGGCTGCGGCGAAGTTCATCGAAGCCCGGCAGACGGGCGAGTTGCCGGCACGCCTGTTCCAATGGCTCGCACATCGCGCGGTCGTGCGAAGTGTACACGGTAACGACCTTTTCCACACGCAACGGCCGCTTCTCCTCGCACTGGCAGGAGAGCGTCTGCCCGATCCAGCCCGGACGCTCCTCGGTGCTCCGCTCCGTCGCCGGCCGGCGCCCTTCGACATCCAGCCGAGTGCGTGCGGCCTGGCCCATGCGGAGATGCGATTGCACGGTCTCCACCGCCAGGTAGATCCCGTCCTCGGCCACCCGGCCTTGCTCCAGCGGCCGCAGATGCCGGCTTTCCAAGTCGCGGTAGCGGGCCACCCCGTCGTTGATGACCGTGCCGTCGAGCGCCGAACGGATATCGATCGGTCCGGACCAGTTCTCCGGGGTCAAGGTCCACTGCATTGCAGCCACGTTTTCGAAGGTCATGTGCACCAGCCGCCGCGACGTGAGCGTCGATTCCCGTCCCTCCGCGTCGCGGAACCGAACGGTCCGCCGGAGCACGCCCTCCCGGAGCTCCAATACCTGGTGGAAGGAGAGGATGTCCACCTGCGCCAAGTCGAACCATTCCCCCTCCGCATGCCGGAAACTCAGCGACAGCCAGTTGGGCCAGTTGACCAGGTCCTCGTTGGGGACCAATCGCCCGGCGACTTCGCTCTCCAGCCGGTTGTAACCGCCCGCCAGGTACGTACCCGGATAGTGCGGTCCGCCGGCCGCAGCCTCCTCCGCGGCGCCGCGGGTGGCAAAGTGCCCGTTGCCCAGCGTGCAAAGCGATTCGCGCAGCGCCTGCTGCCTGGGGTTCCAGTCGGCATACTCCAGAGTCCAGGGGGACGCGATCAGCGGCTTCGGGTCGCTCTCGTCCGTCACGGGTTCTTGGGGGATGTCTCGATTCACACGCTCCTCCTTTCCAACGTCGGGATCAATGCCGCCAGGAATCGCTGCACTTCGTCGGTATCGGCCAGCCAGTAATGAGCGTGGCTGGGAAGTGTGTCGTCGCCGACCACGATGCCGATCCCGCGGTCCTCGAGCACCACGAAGGCGTCTTCGTCGGTGACGTCGTCGCCCACATAGATCGGCACGACGTCGGCCGCATCCCCGCCCCCAACCTCCAGGAGCCACGAAACCGCCTTGCCCTTGTGCCAATCGATGTCCGGCTGCAATTCGAAAATCTTCTTGCCGCCCCGCAGGCGCAGTTTCGGATGCCGAGCGGCACACCGCTCCACGGCCTGGCGCACCGGCTCCACTTCCCGCTCGCCGACGTTCCGATAGTGAATGGCCACGGCGAACCGCTTGCGTTCGACCTGCGCCCCCCGGATGTCCGCCAGTTCCTGTTTCAACGTGGTTTCGGCGTCGTCCAGTTCGGGCAGCGCCGCCCGGCCTTCCTCATGTTCGCGGCGCAGGTCCGGCCCGCGGATATCGAAACCGTGGCTGCCGGCGTAAATCAACTGGGGAAGATCGACCAGCGATTCGACGTCGGCGCGATCCCGCCCGCTGATGACGGCCACCCGAGTCAACTCGGCCAGACGGCGCACGGTCCGCCGCATGCCGTCCTCCATCACCGCGTCCTCCGGCCGGGCCACAATGGGCGTGAGCGTCCCGTCGTAGTCCAGGAACAGCGCCAGTCGCTTGCCGGCCCACCGCGGCTGCAAAGACTCCAGATTCTCCAGGGCCGAGGGCGGGCGGCTGAGCCGCTTGGGAGCCTCCGCAAGTTCGTCGAACGAGCCGACCACCCGATCGGCGCCGCCCTGCTGCAACCGCCCCGGCTCGCCGGACCGCGCCACGCCCACCACCAGAGCGAACCCGCCGCGGCGCCCCGCTTGCACCCCGGCCACGGCGTCTTCGAACACGGCCGCTTCCTCCGGGCGGACCCCAAGCTTCTCCGCGGCCCGCAGAAAGACGTCCGGCTGCGGCTTGCCGGGAAGCTGCTCCCGCTCCGCTTCGACACCGTCGATCGAGGTGTCGAACAACTCGCCAATCCCCGCCACCTCGACAATGCGCTGACAATTCTGGCTGGACGAAACCAGGGCCAGTTTCACGCCCTGCTCCCGCCACCGTCGCAGCGCGGCCACCGCGTCGCCGAACACCTCCGCACCGTCTTTTTCCAGCAGTTGATGAAAGAGTGCATTCTTCCGATTCCCCAGCCCGCAGACGGTTTCCCGGCCGGGCTGATCGCTCGGATCGCCCCAAGGCAGTTCAATGCCCCGCGACTGCAGAAACGACTGCGTGCCCTCGTAACGCGGCTTGCCGTCAACGTACTTCAGGTAATCACCCTCCACCGAAAAGGCGACGAACTGCTCGCCCACCCGGGCCGCACGCTGCGAAAGGTACTCGTCGAACATCGACTTCCAAGCCCGGGCATGCACCGACGCCGTGCGCGTGATGACGCCGTCCAGATCCAGGATCATGGCCCGAAGGCTTCTTCCAAACAGGGTGGTGCTGCACATGACGGACCTCACGTCTCGGTGGGCAATCCGGCTTCCTGCCAATCGACCTTGCCCGCTTCGTAGTCGAAGACCTGGCGGTAGCCCAACGCCTCCATACGCTGCGCCGCCTTGGGTGAGGCCTGGCATTCGGTATCGTAACAGTAGACCACCACGGGCGCGTCCTTGTCCGGGACCGCCTCCTGAATGCGTTCCTCAAAATGGTCATCCAACGGCACATTCATGGCGCCCGGCAAATGGAACTTCCGGTAATACTCGGGCGGCAGAACTTCGACCAGCGTGACCCCGTCGTTGGTCAGCTGCTCGTTCAGGACTTCTCGACTCATGCTCTTCATAATGCACACCCCCGATTCCAGGGAAATAAGTAGTCGCTTCGGCTAGCCAAATCGGCTTCTCCCGGCATGACGGTCAACCGTCCTGCCCCATTGTATCAGCCATACTCAATTCACGCATCGCCTGCTCCTCCATGTCGGCCAGGTGCTGCAACATGTCGCGGGCTTCCTCCGCCGGCACGATTTCCACAAGATGCCGCAACGCCTTGACCATCTGCTTGTGAAGCGCCAGGCACGCGGCAAACGTGGGGGCGGGCCCTTCCTCGGTGGCGGCGTGGAGGTCGTCCAAGGCCTGGTCCACGTCGCCGGTCGGTACAAATTGGACCCACGTATCGAGGACCTCGGCCGGCGCCGCTTCCGCCCCCGAGTTCAGATGCGTCGCGACCTGCACTTCGCCCTCGCGAAAGAAATCGGTCAGCATCTGCAAACGCTCGGCGGAGGCGCCGTTCGGTTCGGCGAAGGCGTCCTTCGCGCCGGCGCAGCACGCGGCGGCCTCGCCATGGACGCCGCGCAGATAGTTGAGGATTTCGCGAATCGGTTGGTAGGTCTCACGCATCGATCACAGGCACCGCATGAACGCCGTCAGGGCTTCCTTTTCTTCCGCATCCAACCGGAGTTGGAGCACCAGATTGAAGAACTCCACGGTGTCCTCCAACGTCAGCAGCCGGCCGTCGTGGTTGTAGGGGGGCGAGTCTTTGATCCCCCGCAAGGTAAACGTCTTGATCGGACCATCCGCCTTGTTGTACTGACCCGCGATCATCTCGGCTTCGTAGAACCGTTCCAAACGAAGGTCGTGCATCTGGTTGTCCAAGTAGAAAGGCGGCTTGTGGCACTCGTCGCATCGGCCCTTGCCGAAAAAGACCTCCTGCCCTTTCAGTTCCAGTTCCGTCGCTTGATCCGGCAGAAGCCGACCGAAGGGGTCCAGTTTCGGCGCGGGGGGGAAATCCAAGATGTTCTGCATCTGAGCCATCATCGCCACCTGGCTGGCCCGGTCGGGCAGATGGACCCCCTTCTTAGCCGCCAGGACGTGGTCGCCGTCAAAGTAGGCCGTCCGCTGCTCGAACTCGGTGAAGTCCTCAATCGAACGGAGCGACCGCTTCGACCCGTGGATCTGCTGGTTGAACATCCCGCGCAAGCTGGGCGTGTCCAGCCGGGACCGAGCGGCCTGGGGCCGCGTGTCCGGATCCAGATGGAACGCCGCATTCGTGTGCCCATTCACATGACAGTCCAGGCAAGTAACCCCCAAACTCGGCGCGGCCACCTTCCGGTCCTCCGTCTGGTTGAACTGCTGCTGCGGGAAGGGCGTCAGGAGCAACCGGAGCCCTTCCATCTGGACCGGCGTCAGCTTTCCCTTCATCAACTCGTAGTAGTTCTTGATCGAAAGCACCTCGCCTTGAGAAACATCGCCCAAATCGGGACGGGTTGTCAGAAAGATCGGGGGAGGGAACTCGGGAGTCAGATGGTCGGGCAGATCGAACTCCAGGTCGAACCGCGCCAAATCCCGCTGCTCGGCTTCCGCCATGGCGTCGATCTGATTCTGAGGGAATACCTGGCCGCCCGTCTCGTGGTTGGTGTGCGGCAAGGGACGAAAACCCATCGGAAACAGGTCGCGCTCCTTGATCTCCTCCGGCGACATCGCCGCCAGCTTCTCCCAAGTCATCCCGTCAGGAAGCCGCACGCGAACGCCCTGCTGGACCGCCTTGCGCCCCCCCGACATCATGACGTCCGAAGGATCGTCGCGCAGATCGTATCGTTCCTCCAGCAACCGTTGCTGCCGTTGCATCACTTCGGGCTTGGCGGCCTCGTCCTGCTCCTTGATCGACTCGAAGCTCTCGTAAATCTTCGCCGGCATGTAGGTCTGGTCCCCCACATCGACTTCATCGGCTCCGGCGACCCCCGTGGCCAGGACAACGGCGGTCAGGGCGCCCGCGAACAGGAACGCGCCCGTGAACAGGAACGTGCCGTTGGGCAGATATTCGACTTTCCTCATGACAGACCCTTTCGTGGTAACAAAGTTAGCATGTGACGTTCCGACCGTCAGGAGGCCGCAAGCGAACCCTCGGCCAAACTGGCCACGATGGATCGCAGGAAAGCGGGCAGGTCGTCCGGGGTCCTGCTCGTGATCAAGTTTCCATCGCATACGACCGCCTCATCCAGCCATTCGGCGCCGGCATGGACCAGGTCGTCCCGGATGGCGAAGAAGCTGGTGACGCGCCGGCCCCGAAGCGCATCGGCGGAACAGAGCATCCATCCCCCGTGGCAAATGGCGGCCACGGTCCTGCCGTCCCGTACGGCATCCGCCACCAACTTGACCATCGCCGGGTGGCGGCGCATCCGGTCGGGCGCGTATCCGCCCGGTATGATCACCGCGTCGTAGTCGCCGGCCGAGACGTCGCTCGCGGCCCGATCGGCTCGGGCCGGATATCCGTGTTTCGACGTGTACGTCTTGCCGGACTCCGGACCGACCAATACCACATCCGCCCCCGCTTCCCGCAGTCGATGCACCGGATACCATAGCTCCAGATCCTCGTAGACGTCTTCGACCAAGACGGCGGCGGTCTTTCCCTCCAATGACATGGCGTGCTCCTGATCCAAGTTCTTTCCCATGATCTCCCTGATTGCCGCACGCCGCGCTGCGGACGAACGGTCAGCCAGCTTGCCAACCGGCAAATCGCATGCCAAGCGGCAAGACGGCCGATTCGCGGCGCCCCGCCGGACGATCCCTCCCCGAAAAGGCAGGCGCCGGTTGGCAGGGCGTTATGAGGTCGCATGACAGGCACAAGCCAGTCGCATCCGGCCGCCCCTGGCGCACCCCCTGACCGAGCTGTTTCATACCGGGCCGGCAAGTCAACCGGCCCTGCGACTGCGACAAGCTGGCTGAGTTCCCGACACCCTGTCGCACGGCAGTCCGACTGGCCAAGCACCAACGGTATCGAGAGGCGAGTTGCGTATTCCATTGGCTTCCCTCCCCGTTTGGCTTGCCTACGCATGGGTTCGTCAAGCCGCCACGGGGCCGCCAAAACCTCAATCGCCAATGGCACGCGAGTTGCCGTCTTCGGATGGGAGCGTACTGGAAATTCGAATTGGTGCCGAACACTTGGCATGGGATACGGGTGTTTCCACCAGAAGGAGTGCCTCATGCGTTGGATCATCCTGCTTGCCCTCGTGGCGCTCGTGGCCGCCGGTCTGGGTTGGTTATACGTCCGCACGACGAACGATGAACTGGAGATCATTATCGACAAGGAAGAAGTGACGACCGATACGGAGGAGGTCATCGAACGCGGCCGCGAATGGATCGACGAAGTCGACGAGGAAGCCGACGAGGAGGCGGACGAGGAAGCCGATGCCGCGGCCGAGGACGAAACCGATGACTCAGCCGACGAAGAAGCCGGCGGCCCAGCTGGCGCCGAGGCCGGCGTGGAAGCCGAGGAATCGGTCCAAGACAGCGAGGCCGGCGTTCCCACGGGCGGGGACCGGCCGGAGAGTGAAAACGCCCCTTCCCCGAAACCCGAACACGAAGGAGACAATTCATGACTGTCCAGATGCAGCAAGAAGCCGAAGGGAAAGTGCTCGAAGTGCGAGTCAGCGAGAAACTCACCCGCGAAGACTACGAGCGATTGTTGCCGGAGTTCCAGACCCGGATCGAGCGGCATGGGAAACTCCGCATTCTTCTCCGGATGGACGATTTTCACGGCTGGACCGCCGGCGCGCTCTGGGATGATATCAAAGTAATGTTCAAGCATTTCAACGATGTGGAGCGGATCGCCATGGTCGGCGACAAGGCGTGGGAAAAGGGCATGAGCGTGTTCTGCAAGCCCTTCACCACCGCGACCATCCGCTACTTTGAGCAACCCCAACTCGACGAAGCCCGCGCATGGATTCACGAGGGCATCGAAGCTCGCCAGGAGGAAGCCCCCGCCAGCGGCAACTGACCCCCTCCCCACCTGAGGATCGCCCGGACGAACCGGCTCCGGCCCCGCGTCAAAATAAGTTGACACCGATTTCACGCGGCTGGAGCGATCATGTCGTTCCAGTCGCCATCCTCTAGTCCTCTACACTCAGTCCCCAACACTTAGTCGACTCGCAGGAAATAATCCACCCCGTTCGGCGAGGGTCTCCCGACCCCGCCGAAACCGCCGACCGAAGGTCTCCCGGGATATTGGAGACTTTCGGTCGCCGCGGTGGCTCGGTCAGAGATCGGCCACAAAACGGCGGGTCGAATATTTCCTGCGAGTTGCCTCAGTCCCCTCCACTCAGCCCCCTCCACTTAGTCCCCTCCACTCAGTCCCGTCGACTCCGTCTCCTACCTCCGTCCTCTGTCCTCCGTGCTCTGTACCTGGTGGGGTCATCCGGTGCGTTTCGTACTCGCACTCGTACGCGTACTCGATCGACTCGTTGGCCGTGGGCTGCGTTCGTGGGATCAAGCGAGTCAGTAGCGACACCCTCCGTCTTCAAAAGGCTTCAGCACGCCGGTTGGATTCGTCATCCGGCGTGTGTCGAGTACGAGTACCGTTGCACTGAGTACGAGTACGCTTGACTCGCCGATGTGGCCCGATTGGCCCCCGACTGCGACGGGAGTCCGCGTCCTCGATTGGTCGGCTCGGAACCGGGACAGCCGCGATGAACGCGACTGTGATTTCTTGGCAGATGCTAAGTGCAAAGGACTAAGTGGAAAGGACTAAGTGTAAGCGAGCAAGTGTAGGCGACTAAGTGTAGGGGACTAAGTGTAGGGGACTAAGTGTAGGAGACTAAGTGTAGGAGACTAAGTGTAACCGACTAAGTGTAAAGGACTAAGTGTAAGCGACTAAGTGTAGGGGACTAAGTGTAGGGGACTAAGTGTAGGAGACTAAGTGTAGAGGGAATCACTCGTCGTCCGTCGCCTCGAGTCCGCCGGCGCCGGAAGCGCCGCCCCGCAGGAGCGGAGTGAACAGATCGATGGGGATCGGGAAGACGATGGTGGTGTTGTTCTCCGCCCCCACATCGACCAGGGTCTGCAGGAATCGCATGAGCATGGCCTTGGGCTGCTTGTCGATGGTCTCGGCCGCTTCGCGGAGTTTGGCGGCAGCCTGGTGCTCGCCTTCCGCGTGAATGATCTTGGCCCGCCGCTCTCGCTCCGCCTCCGCCTGCTTGGCCATCGCCCGCTTCATGACCTCCGGCAAATCGACGTGCTTCACTTCGACCAGCGACACCTTGACACCCCACGGGTCCGATTGCTCATCGATTTGGCTTTGCAGTCGCTGATTGATCTTTTCCCGTTCGGCCAGCAGTTCGTCCAGCGTCGCCTGACCAACCACGCTTCGCAACGTGGTTTGGGAAAGCTGGTGGGTCGCCATGCTCCAGTTCTCCACCTCGAGCACCGCCTTCATGGGGTCGACGACGCGGAAATAGACGACGGCGTTGACCTGGACCGACACGTTGTCGCGCGTAATCACGTCCTGCGGCGGTACGTCCTGCACAAACGTGCGCAAACTGATGCGGGTCATCGAATCGATGGGCCAGAAGACCATCGCCAAGCCCGGTCCCTTCGGCATCTTCAGCGCCCGGCCGAGCCGGAAGACGACCCCCCGCTGGTATTCGAAGAAAACACGGACACACGAGAGGACATACAGCACCACGACGGCCACCACGATTCCCACGAATTGCAAGGGACCGGCTGCTTGGAAGAATTCCATGGAAAGGCTCCTTAAGTTGTTTGAGGCTTAACTTGAGTGAGGCGCGGGGGCGGCCGGGACGGCGCCCGGCACGCTCCGAGCGTCTCACGAGGGAGGCGATACCGGCTCCACGATCAAGGTCAGGCCGTCGCGGCCGGCCACCCGGCATTCTTCGTTCGCCTGGAAAGGGCGCTGGCTGACGGCCCGCCACCGTTCACCGTGAACGGCCACCGTTCCGTGAAAGGCGTCGCCATGCGGGCCAAAGTCGCCGACCACCCGGGCCGTCTTGCCGACCATGCCTTCCCCGCCCGTCCGCGGCGGGGCCCGGTACGAGCGGATCACGCCTCCCACCAGCAGCAGGGTAATCCCCACCGTCGCCGCCGCGATCGGGACCACGATGGCCAGCGAAACGCGAGCTAACTCGCCGGGATCGTCGACCAGCATCACCGCACCCACCACCAGGCATGCCGCCCCCGTCAGGGACAACGCGCCATAGCTGGTTACAAACACCTCGGCCACCATCAGCCCCAAGGCGATCACGATCAGGGCCAAGCCGAGCAGATCGATCGGCAATACCGCCAGCCCGAACATGGCCAGCACAAGGCAAATGGCGCCCAGCGTTCCGCTGAGCCCCCAATCGAAGCTGTACAGTTCAAAGAGCACGGCATAGAAACCGAAGATCATCAGCAGGAAGGCAACGTTCGGCTGGGAGACGATCATCAGCACCCGCTCACCCCACCAAACCGGCACCGTCCGGATCTCGGCTTCGGCCGTGTTCAATACCATGGCCCCGCGCGGTGTCACGACCTGGCGACCGTCGATTTCCGCCAGCAAGTGCTCCACGTCATCGGCGACCAACTCCACGACTCCTTCTTCCACCGCCTCCGGTGCGGTGATCGATTCGCTGTAGCGGACGGCTCGGACGGCCCAGTCGGCATTGCGCTCGCGCAGTTCGGCCAAAGCCCGGGCCCAGGCGACGGTGTCATTGACGATTTTGTCTTCCAGCGGCCGGGTCTCCGCCGGTGGCTCCTCGCCGGCCGGTGGCTCAACTTCCTCGTTGACCTGCGAGGGGTCCCCGTCGGGGTCCAGCGGGAACCCGTCGAGTTGAACGGGGTGGGCGGCGCCGATCGTCGTCCCCGGGGCCATCGCGGCGAGGTGAGCGGCCAAAGTCACAAACAAACCGGCCGAAGCGGCGCGACCCCCGGACGGCGCCACGTACACCACCAACGGGATGTCACTGGCCAGCATGTGCCGCGTCAGCGTCCGAGTCGACGTGAGCAGGCCGCCGGGGGTGTCCAGCACGATGACCAGACATTCCGCCTGCCGGTCCTCCGCCAAATCGATCACCCGCCTAAGGTACCGGACCGAGCCGGGAGTGATGGCCTGATCCTCCAGCGCAGCCGTCAACACCAGCGGTCGGTTCTCCGGAACCGGCGCCGGTGCATTCGCGCGGGGAGCTTGGCTCCCCTGGGCCGCGAGGCACAAGCCGAAACCGAGCAGGATGGGGGCGATTCGCGTTCGTTGCATGACGGCTCCCAGAACAAGCGTATCCTTTCCCCGGCCTGTGCAAGTCGCGCGCCCACCCCGGCGCGACCCGGCAGCGTGGCGCCGACGGCCTGCAGGAGCACCGGCCGGGAAACGCGGCGGCGGCCGAGGGCGACAGACTGTTACGGTTGGCGACAGATTGTCGTGGCTGCCCCCCGACTCGCCTGCCAGGCAACGCCAGGTTCGATCCTCGAGGTGTTAAGCATCTGCCAAGAAATCACCGTCGCACTGGGGTATGCGAGTGGTGCTTGCTCTGTGCTTGGCGGGTTGGTTCATCCGGTTCGCCTCGTACTCGTACTCGTACTCGTACTCGATCGACCTTTTCGCCGAGGTCTGCGTTCGTTGGATCAACCGAGTCAGCAGCGACAGAATCCATCTTCAATCCGATTTACCACGTCGGTTGAATTCGTCATCAGTCGCTTGTCGAGTACGAGTACCGTTGCACTGAGCACGAGTAGGAGTACGATTGACTCGGCGGCGCTCGCGCTCGGCTCGCGCTCGGCGCGGGTCTCTGACCCCGCCGGAACGCGTGGCGGCGCTCGGCGCGGGTCTCTGACCCCGCCGAAACCGCCGACCGAAGGTCTCCAATATCGGGCGAGACCTTCGGTCGGAGGAGTGGCTCGGTCAGAGACCGGCCACAGCGCGTGACCGGCCACAGCGCGAGCGCGTGATCGGCCATCGCGGTGGGAACCTTATTCGGCGGCTGCTTGGTGCGGGGTTTCGCTGCCGCTCTTCCCGGTTACCAACCGGTGGACTTCGTCGGCCAGCAGGCTTTCCTTCTCCAGCAGCGCTTCGGCGAGGGCGACCACGGCGTCCCAGTTCTGTTGGATGATCTGTTCCGCTTCGTGATAGGCCTCCCCGACGGTGCGTCGCACCGCCTCGTCGGCCTCGGCGGCAATGCGTTCCGAACGCTCCTGCATTGAAATCCGCGAGGGCGCCTCCTCCTCGTCGACGTACTGGACAAAGCCCAGCGTTTCCGACATACCCCATTCGAGCACCATCTTGCGGGCCATCGCGGTGACGCGCTTGATGTCGTCGGCTGCCCCGGACGAGATGTCGCCACTTTGCTCCGCCTCGGAGATCCGACCCGCACAGGCGACGCGCATGGTCGCGTCCAGATACTTCCGCCCCAGATTGTACCGATCTTTCTCCGGCAAGGCGAAGGTGCCGCCCAGTGCCCGGCCGCGTGGCACGATGGTGACTTTCTCGATCGGGTCGGCATGCTCCAGCATCACCTGCACGACGGCATGCCCGGCCTCGTGGTAGGCGATCGTCACCCGCTGCTCGTCCTCGAGGATGCGGTCTTTCATCGCTCGGCCGAAACGGACCTTGTCGCGGGCCTCTCGCAGGCTGTCCATCCGCACGCGGCGGTCGCCCTTGACCACCGCCAGGATCGCCGCTTCGTTGACCAGCGCGGCGAGGTCGGCGCCGGAGAACATGGGGGTGGAGCGGGCGACCTGCTCCAGATCGACGTCGTCGCCCAACCGTACCTGTTTGGCGTGAATTCGAAGGATCCCATGCCTGCCCCGCACGTCGGGTAACGGAATCGTCACCGGGCGGTCGAAACGCCCCCGCCGGGTGAGCGCCGGATCAAGCACATCGGGCCGGTTCGTCGCGGCAATCACCATCACCTGGTCGCTGGGTTCGAAGCCGTCCATTTCGGAAAGGATGGCGTTGAGTGTCTGCTCCCGCTCGCCGTGGTCGCCGCCGATGTTCATTTGGCCCCCTCGCTTGCGGCCCACCGAATCGATTTCATCGAGGAAAATGATGCACGGCGCGCTGCGCTTGGCTTGGGCGAACAAGTCGCGGACCCGGCTGGCCCCCACGCCCACGAACATCTCCATGAAATCCGAACCCGAAATCGAAAAGAAGGGAACGTCCGCCTCGCCGGCAATGGCCCGCGCCAGCAGGGTCTTGCCGCACCCCGGCGGACCCAGCAGCAGCACGCCGCGGGGAGGACGGGCCCCCATGTCCTGAAACCGCTGAAAATGCTTGAGAAAATCGATCAACTCGTCGACCTCCGCCTTCGCATCTTCCACGCCCGCCACGTCGTCCAGCGTGACGGTCACACTGTCCTTCGAGGCGACCCGGTGCTGCGAACGAGCAAACTGACCGAACATCCCGGCCGGCCCGCTCTCCGACATCCGCCGCGCGCGGCTAACCGCCCAGGCGCCGAGCAGCAGCAGAAGAAGAAGCGGAGAGAACATCAGCAACAGCGTGGGCCACATGACCTCACTGGTTTCATCCCGCCAGGCGACGTCCAGTTCCTCCAGACGGGCAAGGTAAAAGTCCCGGTTCTGCTGGTCGATCGCCACGTATACCGGCAACTCCTCTCCCGTCTCCTCCTTGACGTCCTCGAACGTGAAGTCCGGTTTCAGCACGGATTCGATCCGGTTGTTGCGCAGGACCACCGTCCCCTCCACCACGCCGTCCTCGCGGACCATCGTCCGAAAGGCCGCCCAACTCGGAAGCTCTTCGCGGGTCTCCCATTGCTGCTGATAGAGCAGGGCGGCCAGGATGCCCAGCAGGATGGCCCAAAAAATCCAACCGCTGGGCGAAATCGGACCCGGAGGAGCCGGCGTGGCTTCCGAACGGCCGTCTTGCGGAGATGCAGCGTGCTGCGGATCGTGATCATGCTGAGGGGCTGGCTCCCGTTTCTTGGGGTCTTCCATTAAGCTTTCCTCCTGAGCCCATCGTTCACGGATCGGTGGCTCGGACGGTCTTCTCCGTTGTCGGCAAAGGGGCCGCTGGCCTCCCGGGCTCTCGAAGGCGCCGCCGCCTCGCCCAAGCCGCCCTACCTGGCTGCAACTCCCGTGCCGCGTCACCCAAATTTCTTCCCCTCTTTCTCTCGCCCCCTCCTACACCTCTCGTGCAAAATCCAAAGCGGACGCGAAAGGAAAGCGGCGTCAAGCCACCGCCCTCCAAAAAAGGCTCGAAGCGGCTGCGAGGAATTCCTACGATGCACACCGGCAGGGACCTACGGCTGGCACGGAGTTTGCACGCCGGTCGAGGGCACGTGCCGCCCGTCGCGAGGCCAGCGGCATCCCCCCAACCCGCACGTTCACAGGATCAGCCCATGCCAAGCATCATCACCCTCACCCTGAATCCGGCGGTCGACAAGAACAGTCAGGTCCAGCAGGTGGTGGCCGAACGGAAGCTGCGTTGCGAGCCGCCCGTACATCACCCCGGCGGGGGAGGACTGAACGTCGCCCGGGCAATCACCGAGCTGGGAGGGGACGTCGAGGCGTATTGGGCCTGCGGCGGCGCCATCGGGCAATTGCTCAGCCAATTGCTCGACGAAGAACATATCGTGCATCACCCGCTGAGCATCGACGCGCAGACTCGCGAAAACATGATCCTGTTCGAACGCTCCAGCGAGCAACAGTACCGGTTTGGAATGCCCGGCCCCAGCTTGACCGCCGACGAGATCCGAACCTGCCTCGATACGCTCCTGGCGATCGAACCGCCCCCGGAATATTTGGTGCTGAGCGGGAGTTTGCCGGCGGGCGTGGACGAGGCGCTGTATGCCCGCGTTGCCGAGGCAATGCCCGCTTCGTGCCGCGTGGTCTTGGACACCAGCGGCACGCCGTTGCAACGCGGCCTGGAAACGCCCCTCTTCCTGTTAAAGCCCAACATGCGCGAATTGGGCCAGTTAGCGGGCCGCCCGGTGGAGGACGATTCGCAAATTCGCAACGTCGCCCGGTCCTTGATCGATCAAGGCAAAGTGGAGGTCGTCGTCACGTCGCTCGGCTCCGGCGGGGCCGTGCTGACCACCGCGGAAACGCACCGGCACATTCGCGCGCCCACCGTGAATATTCGGAGCAAAGTCGGGGCGGGCGACAGCATGGTGGCCGGATTGGTGCTCGCTCTGTCGGAGGGAAAGCCGCTGGCCGACGCGATGCGATTCGGGGTCGCTGCCGGCTCCGCCGCCGTGATGACCGGGGGAACCGAATTGTGCCGCCGGGAGAATACCGAGAGACTCTTTCGAAAAATGGAATGACGCCGACCTCCGTTTCAGGTGTACCGTGAACCTTTACCAATACTACGCACGGCCGGAAGTGCGGGGGCGGATGGTCCAGTTTCTCGGCGGTCCCTCCCTGGACGAGGTGACGTGCGCCTACGTGACGGCCGACGGGAGTTCCTCGCACACCAGGTACTGGGCGATCCGAGTTGCAGGCCGTCCATTTCGCTCCAATTGACCGACGTGGAAATCACCCGGGGGACGCGCGGCCGGGAAGTCATTTCCCTCGACCTG
>SLEY01000097.1 GCA_007124535.1 Planctomycetaceae bacterium | reverse complement strand
TCCAGTTTCTCCAGATTAAACAACGTCTCGGCCAGGGCCAGGCGGGCGTTCACATTGTCCTGGTTCTCTTCCAACAGGCTTTGGAAATCGGCGATCGCCTGATCGAAATCCCCCTGCTCCATGTGCGTGAGGGCCCGGCCCTGCCACGCCTCGGCATTGCCGGGATCGGCTTCGATCGCCCGGGCAAAGTCCTCCAGCCGCGGTTCGATCTCTTCCCGCAACTGGGCTCGCACCACCAGGGCCTCGGACAACGAGCGCGGCGAATCGGCGAACCGGGCTACGGCTTCATCCGCCGCGGCCCGGGCCCGCGGCCGATCCCCGCCCGGCAACCCGTTCAACTTGGCGATCAACAGCTGCGCCTCCCCCATGCCCGGTTCGATCTCGACCACCCGCTCCAGACTGCGCAGGGCGAACTGACGCAGGATGCGCCAGCGGCGGTCGGGCGGCGTCTGTTCGAAAATCGGTTGGGTCAGTCGGATGGCGTGCTGGTACAAGGTGGACGTCAAGAGCTGCTTGGCAAACTCCCGATTCTCTTGGTCCAACCCCTCTTCCAAGGCTTCTTCGCAGAGCTGCGCCACCTCCTCCAAATCGGCCAAGGTCTCCGCCTGGATCTGCAATGCGGTGGCTCGATCCAAAGCCTCCTGACCTTCACCTTCGGCCCGAACGGCCGCGGCCACCACCAGCATCGCCAGACCGGCCGCCAACCAACTGCGAATCCAAAAACGAATCATGACTTTCTCCTGAATTGGGTGAACGGCAACGGACCATGCCGGGGCTACCGGATATTATGCCGAAAACAGGGCCGAAATACCATCCGACTTCGCTCGCCAGACACCGGGCCTTGTGGGATTATTCGCCCGAAGCGGCCGAGGAACAAGGTGAGCCCCCTCGCGGCCGCCCACCCGCTTGCCACCGTGCGTCCCGGCCGAGTAGACTGTGGAGGAGCGTGATCGAATACGGGGCTTGGTTTCGAGACAGTGGCTATGGACGGTGCTTTGTGTGGCGAGCGTGTGCCTGCGGAGGGATTCTCCGGATTCGGCCCCTCGATCTACTACCCCAGAAGACCCCCGCTGACCTCGTTGGACGTCGAGCGAGATTTGCCCCCCATGCGGCGGAGGTTGCGAGACGCTTGTCCCCGCTCGCCCGGTGTCTACGGGATGCTGGACGACCAATCGCAGCTGATCTATGTCGGCATGTCGGCACGTTTGGGGGATCGTTTGCTAAGTTACTTTCGTGCGGGCGCCGAGCCGGCTCGCGAGGCCCGGATCGCTCGCCACGCCCGCCGCGTGGTTTGGGAAGTCGGTGGGCACGAGCTGCTGGTCCAATTGCGGGAACTGGAACTGATCCGGAGGTGGCGGCCTCGTTTCAATCGCATGGGGCACCGCTATCGCCGTGTCTTCGCCTACCTCTGTTTGACCGACGAGCCGGCTCCCCGTTTCCAAATCGCCACGCACCGGCCGCCATCGGGCCAGAGGGTATGGGGTCCCCTCCGTCGCGGGCATCGCTTGCACACTGCGATCGAACGCCTGAATCACGTCTTTCGCTTACGCAACTGCGGTACGCCCGTGCCGGTCCAATTTGCGGATTCGGCCCCGTTGCCGGCTCGGAACCTGCAGCCCCGGTGCCTCCGCGGCAGTTTGCAATTCTGCTCTGCACCCTGCGCTGCGGGGTGCAGTCGAACCACCTATTTTCGCCAGATCGAACATGCTGCCGCCTTTCTGGATGGACACACGCCTTCTGTCTTGGCCGATCTCCGGACCGCCATGCACGTGCACAGCCGGAATCGGGAGTACGAGCGGGCTCGGGACCAGCGGGACGCGTGGGAACAACTGAGCTATGTGGCGGAGCAACTGCAATTGGTCCGAGACATTGTCCACGGATATGGTTTTGTCTATCCGATCCGCGTTGGCCGCCATGCGGTGCGTTGGAGTTTGGTGTCGGGCGGCGATGTGGTCGCCGTGACCGCCCCGCCCCGCACTGGCCGGGCTGCGCAGAACCTGCTGGCCCTTTTGGAAGCCGTTTACGGCCGCACGCCACGCATCGCGGCCGAAGCGGCGGATTTGGATCGAGTTCGCCTGGTGAGCGCCTGGTTCCGCCAGCATCCCGCGGAACGCGGAAAGATCCTCACCCCCGACGAAGCCATGGCCTGCTGCCGCCAAGTCGAATCGGAAGCAGTGCTCCGCTGAGGTTCAGGGGGCAGTTCGGCCCAGGAGACGGCGCAGGCGGCTCACCAGCAGTCCGACCAGCAGGATGGTCAGCGTACCGACCACGATGGTTAGGAAGCTGTGCAGCGGGCTGCGGAGCGGTTCGGGCAGCGTTTCGCAGTCGGGGGACAGCGTCATCCAGACGATCACCAGGACGCCCAGCAGGACCCCGGTGGCGGCGGCCGGATTGCCGGCCCGCCGCGAGATCATTCCCAGCAGGAACAAACCGACCATGCCGCCGGCGAAGATCCCGGAGAGGGTCCACCAGGCGTCCAAGGCGGCTTGCACATTGATCATGGCCAGTGCGATCCCGGTTCCCAGCAGGCCCCAGACCAGCGTCCCGATCTGCAGGACCCGCATGGATTCCCGCTCGCTCGCCGCCGGCCGCAGATACCGAGTGTAGAAGTCGGTCAGCAGCAGCGTAGCCGACGAATTCAAGCTGGTGGAGATCGTACTCATCGCCGCCGCGAAGATGGCCGCGATCAGCAGCCCGGTGACTCCCGGCGGCAATTGCGTGACGATGAAGTAGGGAAACACCCGGTCGGCCATCCCTTCGGCCCGGTAGGCTTCGGGCAGCAGATCGGGCTGGGCCGTATAGAACGCGAACAGAGCGGTCCCGAGGAACACGAACACGGCCGAGACGGGGACGTACAGCAGCCCGCCCAGCCACACGCTCTTGCGGGCTTCGACGTCGGAACGGGCGGCAACGTAACGCTGCACATAGTTCTGGTCGATCCCGAAATTCTGCAGGTTGATGGTGAATCCGTAGACCAGCACGACCCAGAACGTCGGCTCGGCCAGACTGGCGCCGTAGCTGCCCAGAGAGAATTTGTGCTCGGCGGCGGCCAGCGCGAACAACTGGCCAGGCCCCTCGGGCAGCCCCAGAACCATGATCAGCAGACAGACGCCCGCCCCGCCCATCAACACCAGACTTTGAATCGCATCCGTCCAGATCACGGCGATGATCCCGCCCATCATCGTGTAGACCACCACCGAGATGCCGGTCAGCAGGATCACCAGGCGAATATCCCATTCCAGCAAGACACTCAAGGGCAGGGCCATCAGGAAGGTAACCGAGCCGATGCGTGCCAGTTGGGTCAGCAAATAGCAGAGACCGGCGTACAAGCGGGCCCAGGGTCCGAAACGGTGCTCCAGGTGGCTGTAGGCCGACACCTCGCCGCTGGCCCGATAGTAAGGCAGGAACCAGCGGACGGCGATCCAGGTTGCCGGCGGCAGGGACAGGCTGAAGACAAAGGCGTTCCAGTCCTCGGCATAGGAGCGGCCGGGCAGGGCCAGGAAGCTGATGCTGCTGAGATAGGTCGCCATGATCGACAGCCCGACGGCCCAGCCGGGGAGCGAGCGTCCGGCGGCGGTGAATCCGGCCGTCGTCCGGCTCTGGCCGCTGCGATAGAAGTACAGCCCGACGCTCAGCACGGCCAGGAAATAAACGATCAACACCGCCAGATCGGCCCAACGAAGGTATCCGCCCATCTCTCGATTCCTTAGTTCTACTTACTCGTCGCGTCAAAATAAGTTGACGATTTCTTCGTACGGCTGGAGTGATAATGTAGCCCAGTCCCCCTACACTTAGCCCCCTACACTTAGTCCCCTACACTTAGTCCCCTACACTTAGCCGCCCCCTACACTTAGTCGTCCCTCTTAGTCGTCCCTCTTAGTCGTCCTTCAATCCCCCGGCTGTTCGACTAAGTGTAATCGACTGAGTGTTTCATAAAGAAACAAAATTCGTCAAGTTATTTTGACGTGACGCCTTAGCGCTCGTCCTGGACGGCGAAAGGTCCCTGCCGGTCGTAGGCCACGTAGGCGATTCGGGCATCCGCCTCGCTGCTTCCCGCCCCGACACCCCACTGGAAGTACGCGCCGTCGCCCGGCAGCATGGGATCGCGGCCTTGGCCGGGCGCCAGGAAGGCCAGTCGCTGGCCGTCGCGGAAGATCTGGACGTAACCGTCGTCCTGCACGGCCAGACGGTAGGTATGCGGTTCCGAATGGTTGTCCAGCCCCTCGGCCAGTTCCCGGAAGCCGCCATCGTACCAGTAGACCCCGGTCCGAGTCACGGTCAGGAAATAGCGGCGGCCGTCCACCCCGCATTCGAAGTCGATTCCCCGGTTCCCGGCCGTGTTCCGCGTCACCTGCAGGCGAATCTCCACCGTGAACCCCGTCTGGCCGTCGACGGAACCGAAGCCTTCGTCCGAGACATCGGCCCAGCGAACCCGCTGGTTCGCACCGGTGATCAAATCCAGACCCTCGTCAGCAAAGCGGGCGGCGTCCTCTTCCCGGATGCCGGTGCCGGTGTACTGCCAACCGGCGCGGCTCGGCAACACCGACGGCTGGAAAACCGTTTCCAGTTCCAGCTTGACCGCCAGTTCCTGAGGCTCCGGCGGAGGCGGCGGGGCCGGATTGGGCTGCTGCAGCCACGACAGATTGAAACGGTAGTGCAGGCCACTGGAAATCAGGTGGATCACGCCATCCGGTGTCTGGGTCGCCGCCAGATAACCTCGCGGTTCGGCCCGATCCGGGGTCGCGGTGAACTGGCGAGTATGCCCCGCCGTGTGGTACTCCCCCTCCCCGGGCGTCAGCAGCTTGCGAACCGGCCAGCTCTGACCCTCATCGAAGCTGAGCGCCCCGAACAGACCGTACCCGTCGAATGTGCCTCCCTGATCGTCCGGGAATTCCATGGTCAGGTGGCGATCATGCGGGCCGGTGAACGAGGCGAAGAACAACGGGCCTTCGGCCAATCGCATCAGCACCAGCCGCTGGCCGCCTGCGATCGGCGGGAATTCGCTGGCCGCATACGTCCACGTCCGGCCGCCGTCCTCGGACACGCTCATCGGCATCCGCCCGTCGATCGTATCGCCGCGGCCCAGGGCCAGCCACCGCCCGTCGGTCAACTCGACGACCCCCGCGTGAATTCCGGCGATCGTACCGCCCTGCCCCCCGGCGACGAAATCCGGCGGCGGCGTTCCGGCCCCCGGCTCGACCCAACTCGCCCCCTCGTCCCGGCTGATATGCACCGCCGTCCCCCCGCTGCCCCCGGTCACGGCGTCGCAGGGCACCACGATCGCGCCGTCAGACGTCTTGATGACCCCGGCGATCGGCATGTTCCGCAATCCATACTCCGGCTGGATCCACTGCGGTTCCGACCAATTGACCCCATTGTCCGTGCTGGTGCGGTAGAACAGGGCCAAATTACCCCAGCCGTAACTGACACTGACGCCGTTGAAGTGATAGATCGTCTGACCGTCGCGGTCCCACCAGATCGACGTCGCGTGCATGTTGCGATCCGGAACCTTGTGGAACACTGCCGGCGGATCCCAGCCTTCCGCCCCGCGCCGCAAACGGGCAGCCGCCACCGTCAATTCGCGACCCGGCTCCGTATTGGTGGTGTACCACGTCGCCAACAGATCCCCGTTGGGACAAGGCGTGATGTCCGGGCAGTGATTGTGCCGGGAATACAGCGGTCCATCCGAGTTCGGCGGGATCCGCACGAAACGCTGAGGCGGCTCCACGGACGGTTCCTCCGGGTCCGGACCATCGGACCAATCGTGCGGCTCCTGCGAAACGTCGCGAGCCCAACGGGGCGGATCGGGCAAGGCCAGCGGTTCACGCGCCGGCATCTCCGCCTGGACCACCCGGAACCCGATCAACCAGTGCCGCTCTTCCGGCAACGCCCCCAGACGGTTCGCACTGCGCAGGAAACTGATTTCGCTGCTGTGGCTGCCACCCCGCGTCACCCGAGCCTGATGGATCGGCAGCGGCGCCGCGTAACCGACCGGATCCGTCTGAGCCTGCTCCGGATACGGGCCGTACCAGTCCCAGCACCACTCCTCCACATTGCCATGCATGTCGTACAAACCCCAGGCGTTGGGCGGCGTGCGCCCCACGTGCAGCGGAACCGCCCGCGGACCCCAATCGCCGCGCTGGTTCTTGTGAAACGACTCGGGAAGCGTGTCCCCCGTGTGGTAAGCCGTCGTGGTGCCGGCCCGGCAAGCGTATTCCCATTCGGCCTCCGTCGGCAACCGGTACGGTCTGCCCTCCCGCTCGGAGAGCCAGGCGCAGAAGGCCACCGCGTCGTGCCAGGAAACAAAGATCACCGCTTCGTCGTCCTCGTGGGACAAACCGCGTTTGCCCCGCAATTCCCCATGCGAAGGGTCGAATTGCTCGTACTGGGCGTTGGTCACTTCCGTGGCGCTCATGGAGAACGGTTTTGCGATCGTGACTTCGCGAATCGGCTGTTCGTCGAACTCGCCCGCCTCACAGCCCATCAGGAAACGGCCGGCCGGGATGGGAACCATCTCCATTCCCAGCGAATTCACGAAAGATTCCCGTTCGGCCCACTCCGCCGCCAGAACCGCCCTTCCGCCCCCACACGTGACAACCGCGGCCAGCACCAACAGCCAACATGCGGCAAGTCGCCCATCGGGTTTCATCGTTCGTCCTCCCGAGCAAATACCACGAATCCTATCAGAAACGGTGGCTTTCCACGGTAGTTTGGTCGGCCGGCTTGTGCAAGACGGTACCGATCCGCAGTCGGCCGCTGAGGATCATCCCCTCCATAATCCTGAAAATGCTTGACAGATTTTTCAAAGTTCGGTAGCTTGACCAATATGTGCGTGGGTATTCGCGCTCATTTCGATCACCAGCGGTAGCGGCTGTTATTTGGGGGTGGTCAACTGCCTCTTGCTGGTCGGTTCTCTTCTGGGATTTTTTCGCACAGGTCATGATTTCTCTTTAATTTGGGGAGCGGGAGATGATTCGGCGTATTCCTTTCCGGCGGGCGTTTACACTGGTCGAGTTGCTGGTGGTGATTGCCATCATTGGCATTTTGGTGGCTCTTTTGTTGCCCGCCATTCAGGCGGCGCGCGAGGCGGCGCGGCGCACCCAATGCATCAATAACTTGAAGCAGTTGGGCATCGCCTTGCAGAACCACCATGACACGTACAATCGCTTGCCGCCCGGTGGTTCCTGCGACCGCCCGCCGTTCGGGAATTTCCAAGGCGGCGGGAATCATTGGGGTGGCTCCTGGCTGGCCCGCATCCTGCCCTATGTCGAAGGCGGCGCCGTCTACGAGGAAATCGACTTCACCTCGGGAAGCTCCGGATGGGGCAACCAGACAAGTGGCAGGGCGATCGCCAACGTCGTGATTCCCAGCTTTGCTTGCCCCTCGTCCCCGCTTCCCCGGAGGGCAGTCGGCTCACCGCCCGGTTCTCAAAACGCGATGACCGCGACCTACGTCGGCATTTCCGGTGCGGTGGATGGGCTGATCGAGGGGTTCAACGAGACCCGAACCAACCAAGGCGGTGGATCCGCAGGATGCTGTAGCGGGGGGATTGTGAGTGGGGGCGGGGTTCTCTTTCCTTTCAGCCAGGTCCGCTACAGCGATATCACCGATGGTACCAGTAATGTCATGGCGGTCAGCGAGCATGGCGATTACCTAATCACGCTGAATGACAGCCGGGTGCCCTGGGCGTCGGGACACCGGCATGGTTTCCTGATCGGTGCCCATGGTGATGGTGGCAACCGTCAACCTCCGAATTACTTCCCGGGTGGCGACGCCCGCACTTTCAACCAAACCACCGTCCGTTGGCCGATCAACCAGAAATCCGGCTGGCCCAATTCGCCGGGAAACTGCGGGGCGCTCGGCGTGTGTGACAATATCGGGAACAATATCCCCCTGAACTCCGCGCATCCCGGCGGGGTCGCGGTCTTGCTGTGCGACGGAGCCGTGCGCTTTGTCGGACAAGATATCAGTCTGGATCTGCTCGGCCGCTTGGTCACCCGAGATGCGGGGCTCCCGCTGGAGCAGTTCTGATTCACCCTGAAAAACAGGGTGTCCGTCAGCTCGGTGCGCACCGGTCGACTCGCGGAAGCGCGGCCGGTGGGCCGTTTCGATTTCCCACGCTTCAGGCAGGAGATTCTGCGGATGGTTCGTTTTTTTCAAGATATGACGCTCCTCAGCGCGATCGCGCTGGTATCGCTAACCGGCTGCAACGGAGACGCGGCAGCTGAGCCCACCTATCCGGTCCAGGGAACCGTGACCTTGGACGGGGCCCCCTTGGACGAAGGGGAAATCTATTTCATCAGCCCGGCCACGGGACAGGTGGATATCCTGCCGATCCGAAACGGCCGTTTTCAAGGCGAGGCGAGCGCCGGAACACGCAACGTCCAGATCATGGCCTATCGGGAAACCATGCAGGCGCCCATGCCGGGCGAAGATCCCGAGCCCAGTCTGGAAAACTACCTGCCCGCCCGCTATCACGCGGAAAGTATCTTGGAAGCCGAGGTCCAACCCGGCGGCGACAACCAATTTACCTTCGAATTGGAATCGGATTGACCCAGACGCCTGGTCTTGGTGGTAGGAGCGTTTTCTTTCACGGGCGCAAGTGGGCCGCCAAATTGGCCAGCACCTCGCCCGCCGGCTCCTGAGCGATGAAGACGCCCACGACCAGAGCCCCCAGGTTCAGGACGAAGAACACCAGGGCCAGCTTGTCCGCCAGCGTCCATCGGCCGTGCCACGGGTACCGGACCGAGGCGATTCGGCGGGCTCGAGCCCGGTCGTGCGGCCCTCGGATATAAACCTCGGCCCGCCGCTTCAGAATCTCGCGCCGATCCAGCTTGCGCACGCAGGCAATCCGGCTGGCCAACACGACATCCTTCATCGGCAGGGGCAACAGCAGCCGCAGACCTCGCAGGCCTCGCAGGCTATGGCCGACCCGCGTCAGGCGGCTGAGTCGAAAACCGAATACACTCAACCGGGTGGCTCCTCCTGCTCCGGCCACTCCGAGGGTGACACTCGTATACAGTGCCAGCACCAGGGCGATGACGACCAGCAGCAGATCCAATTTCGTATCCCACAGGGCCCAGGCGACGATCCGGAGCGGGCGTCCCGCCCCGTCGTAGTGCTTCTTGACGCATTCCAAAGCGAAATGCAGCCCCACCATCACGATCAGCCAGAACAGACTGATCCACAGCGTCAACACAATCGAGAGCACCACAAACCCGACCAGGAACAGACGGCTGTCATCGTGATAGACCATCCAGTGATGCAAACGACCAATCGGACGAGCCGACTCGGCCGACGAAATCGGGACAGGGGGAACGTGGACCACACCGCTTCCTTTCAACTCGTACCGCTTACCGTTCGCGCCATTATTCTGCGGCATCGCTTGCAGGTAAAGACGGTGTGGCGAGGTCGAAATGCTCGGCCGCACGCGGGACCGTGGCGGAACGGTTCCGTGCGGATGAGCTTTTAGAACGCGCCGGATCGCCGAGAAGCCCCGAGGCATATTTGAATCCTCCCGATCCATTCGCTATCTTGACGGGTGGCTCCGGCGAGTGGCGCCCTTGGATTCTTGGCGGGATTTGCCAAGAATAGACGAGGGTGGGTGATCGCGAATCACCGCGTCTGCCGCTCTGGGCGTTGGCAATTGGCGAGTTGGGAGGTTCTTTTATGCAGTTTTTCCTGTCCGCACTGGTGGCTTTCGGTCTGGCTCTGGTTGGCATGGCAATCGGAGTGCTGTTCGGCAGAAGCTGCATCCGTGGGACGTGCGGTGGTTCCGGGGCTCATCTGGATGGTTCAACTCCTGGCGGATGCGAACACTGCCCCTCACGTATGGGTCAAACCGACCACAGGAGCAGGAAGGCGGGAGAGCCGGGGGAGCCGAAGTCACGCAGTGACGCCCGTTTCGGGGGATGCCATCGGTAATCGGCGGGCGTGGCTGGAGCGGCGTTCCGAAAAAATCGGCCAAATCCGTGCAATCGTTGCCGGGGGTTGTGCCGATAAGATCTGCGGCAGACACGGCGCGTCCGGCCGCCTATAATAACAGCGATTGAACCTTCGGTCGCTTTTCCGGCAGAGGGACCAACTTAACCGCGTGGGCCGGAGTCAGCAACCGGCTGGTGCAGTAGCACGCCCGACTCCCGCTCTTCTCGCAGCGACTCCACTCGTCGCAATCGACCGAAGGTTTTTTTCTTTCACCGTGTTCCGCGTCCCCCCAGAGGGACGCGTGGCTCCTGACGCAACCCGCAGGAAATCATCTACCGCGCTCGGCGAGGGTCTCCGACCCCGCCGAAACCGCCGACCGAAGGTCTCCCGCGATAGGGGAGACCTTCGGTCGGCCGAGTGGCTCGGTCAGAGACCGGCCACATCGTGGGGCTGCAGAGCATCTCGGTTGAGCATACCGCCAAGACCGGAAGCTGGGCATGCGAGCCAGACTTTGCCTTACCCGCCCAAACCGTGCTATACTGAGAAGGCTGCCCTGTCGCCCCGTGCCGACTATTCGACAAACCAACGAGGAGTTTGATGCCTCGACGACCGCACAATCCGAATCCGCTGGACGACTTTCTCTCCGGTTTCGACAAGAACACCCCCCTTTTGATTGCCGCCGGGGTCCTGATTGCCATTCTGGTGTGGGGGGCCCTCACCTCGGTTTATACGGTCCAGGCGGAGGGGCAGGCCGTCGTGAAACGCTTTGGCCGGGTGATCGGGATCCGCGAACCGGGGCTGCATTTCAAGCTGCCGTTCGGGATCGACCGCCAGTATTTCGTGCCCACAGCGCGGGTGTTGAAACACGAATTCGGCTTCCGTACCGCCGTAGTGGACGAGCGGACGACCTACGTCAAAGAGGCCCAGCACCGCGAAGAGTCGTTGATGCTGACCGGGGATTTGAAAGTGATCGACGTGGAATGGGTCGTCCAGTATCGGGTCATCGAACCGAATCTGTACCTGCATCGCGTCAAGGATGTGGACAAGACCATTCGGGATTTGTCGGAAGCCGTCATGCGGCGGATCGTCGGCAACGCGCTGGGTTCGGATGTATTGACTGAAAAGCGGGTCCAGGTGTCCACTCAAGCTCGAGACGAACTGCAGGAGATCCTGGATTCTTTCGAGATGGGGCTCCGGATCGGGACCATTGAATTGCAGGACGTCACGCCTCCGGAAACCGTCAAACCGGCATTTAACGAGGTGAATCAGGCGGAACAGGAGAAGGAGCAGACGATCAACGAGGCGGAGAAGCGCCGCAATCAATCTGTGCCGCGGGCGCTGGGCGAGGCGCGGGGGATTCTGGAATCCGCCGAGGGGTACGCCGCCGAACGCGTCAATCGCGCGGAGGGCGAGGCGGCCCGATTTACCGCGATCCTCGAAGAGTATCGCAACTCGCCCGAAGTCACGCGCCGCCGACTCTATCTGGAGATGATCGAGGAGGTCCTGCCCCAATTGGGTCGCGTTTTTATACTCGATGAGGGACCGATGAGTCCGATCCCGCTATTGAACTTGGACGGCCTGTCTCCGCGGGAGGCATCCGACCGGCCGAACACGCCACCAACCGCAAGAGGAATTCGCTGATGAGGAGCGCGCGCCAAGCCCGATCACCCGCACCACGTCGCCGGGGCCACGTTGCCGCGATCGTTGTCGTGGTGATCCTGGTGTTGGCGGCGCTGATCGCCTACAGCGCCGTCTATCAGATCGATGAAGCCGAACAGGCGATTGTTTTACAGTTCGGGGCCCCGGTGGGTGAACCGGTAGTCACCCCCGGGCTGCATTTCAAGCTCCCGCTGATCCAAGAAGTCCGCCGATTTGACAAGCGGTTGTTGGCTTGGGACGGGGATCCCAATCAGATTCCCACCCGAGGGGAGCAGTTCATTTCGGTGGACACGACCGCCCGTTGGCGAATTGTCGAACCGTTGATCTTCTTGCAGAGCGTTCGGGATCAGGCGGGAGCGATCAGCCGGTTGAACGACATTTTGGACTCGGTGGTCCGGGACCATATCGCGGCCACCGAACTGGTGGAAATCGTGCGTTCCCGCGACTGGGAAGTTTCCGAGGAGGATCTGGAGCGGGCCATGGCGGTGGAAGGGGACGAGGAGATCTTGCTCCAGGAAGTGCAGACCGGCCGGGAAGAGTTGGTGCGTTCCATCCTGGAGACCGCACAGCAACAGATGCCCCAGTACGGGATCGAGTTGGTCGACATCCGCATCAAGCGTGTGGACTATGTGGAATCGGTCCAGGAGCGGGTGTTCGAGCGGATGATTGCGGAGCGGCAGCGGATCGCCGAGAAATTCCGCTCGGAAGGCAGTGGTCGCGCGGCCGAGATCGAAGGCGAAACCGAACGGATGCTGGCCGAAATCCAATCGGAAGCCAAGCGGGACGCGGAGATTATCCGGGGTCAGGCCGATGCGCAGGCAACCCGGGTCTATAACGAAGCGTTCGGCAGCGATCCCGAGTTCTATGCGTTTTTCCGAACCCTGGAGAGCTACTCCCAGTCGCTGGGCAAGGAAGTTACGATGCTGATCGGGGCGGAATCGGATTACTTCCGTTATCTGGGGCAGATCGGGGATTTCCAACCGCTGCCCGAATCGGTTCCGGCGGACGAGCAAGGGGACGAGGAAGCCGTCGAGGGGCAGGACGAGGAAGACGAGCCCCCCGCAGATTGATGCAGCGACCACAAGGCGCGCCTCGAGACAAGGTGGTTCACGGTCTTCCCGAGAACGGAAATGGATGTGCGGTATGCCAATCGGGCGGTCGATCGGGATCCTGGGCCTGGGCACGCTGCTGGCGTCCGCCGGGGCCGACGAACTGACGCAGCAGGTCGATCGTTTGGCCCAACCCTACGTCGAGCACGGGGTGGTGGTCGGAATGACCGTCGGTTTTCTGGCAGAGGGCCAGGAACGGGTCCGCAGTTATGGGCGCTTGTCCACCACCGACGACCGGGCGCCGGATGGCCGGACGGTTTATGAGATCGGCTCGGTGACCAAACCGATCACCGGAATCCTGCTGGGGGTCGCGGTCGCGCGCGGCGAGGTGCGGGAGGGTCAGCCTGCGGCCGAATTGTTGCCCCCGGGCGTGCGGATGCCGTCCTGCGGCGGGAAGCCGATCACGCTGGAGCATCTGGCCACGCACACCTCGGGGTTACCGCGATTGCCGGACAACTTCCAGCCGGAGGAGGCCTCGAATCCTTACGCCTGCTATACGGAAACCCGCCTGGACGCGTTTTTGAACGAGCACGCTTTGCGGCGGCCGCCTGGCGAGCGGGCCGAGTACTCGAATTTGGGCGCAGGCCTGCTGGGACATCTGTTGGCTCGGCGGGCGGACCGGGACTTCCAGCAACTGGTGGCCGAGCGGATTGCCCAACCGTTAGGGATGACCGATACGGCGGTGTCGCTAAGCCCGGAAATGCGGGAGCGTTTGGCCCCGCCGCACCGCGCGGACGGGTCGCCGGATACGGGATGGGATCTGGCCATCCTGGCTGGCGCCGGCGGTTTGCGAAGCACCGTGCAGGACATGCTGCGGTTGCTGGCGGCGCACCTGGACCCGCCCGATGGGGTGCTTGGCCAGGCGATTGAGCGGGCTTGGACCATTCAGCCGGATCCGGGGGAACCGCCCGACTTCTCGATGGGCTGGGGCTGGTTCGTCGCCCGTGACGGCCAGACGCGCTGGCATAATGGCCAGACCGGCGGTTATCGTTCGATGGCCCTGGTGGGTCGGGAGCCGCCGATCGCGGTCGTGGTGCTGGCCAATACGGCCACGGCGGAAGTCGATCGTCTGGCGGAGGATATTTTCCGCTTGTTGGCCGGGCATCCGGTCGAACCGCGGACCTTCGAAAGCCGCCCGGCGAAAGGACCTTAGGCCATGAAAGTGGTCCTGGCCGAAAAACCGTCGGTAGCCCGCGAGTTGGCCGGATTCCTGGGCGCCGGTCAGCGCCGGGAAGGTTATCTGGAGGGCCAGGGCTACCAAATCACCTGGGCTTACGGGCACCTGGTAACCCTGAAGGAGCCCGGCGAATACGATCCGGCGCTGAAACGTTGGTCGCTGGACACGCTGCCGATCCTGCCCCCCCGTTTCCAGTTGAAGGTGGTGGAGCAGCGTTTGGCCCGGCAACAGTTTGCGATTGTCAAGCGTCTGTTTCGCCAGGCGGACGAGATTGTCTGTGCGACGGATGCGGGTCGCGAGGGCGAATTGATCTTCCGTTACATCCTGGAACTGTCCGGTTGTCAGGACAAACCGTTTCGCCGGCTCTGGCTCAGCTCGCTGACCGCCTCCGCCATCCGCGCCGCCTTTCAGCAGCTCCAGCCGGGCCGGGCCTACGATCGGCTGTACGCCGCAGCCCGTTGCCGCAGCCAGGCCGACTGGATTGTGGGAATGAACGGCACCCGTTACTACACGATGCGTTTCGGCGGCCGCGGGCGTCTCTGGAGCGTAGGTCGCGTACAGACGCCGGTGCTGGCGCTGATCGTACGCCGCGACGATGCGATCCGCACTTTTCGGCCGCAACCCTTTTGGGAACTGATCACCGTGTATCGGGCGACGCGGTTCCAATTCGCCGGAGACCGCTTCGAGCAGGAAGCGGCCGCCCGGGCGGTGCTGGAACAAGTTCAGGGCCAGGTGCTGGCGATCACCCGCGTGGAACGCAAACGCGAACGCGTACTCCCCCCCCAGCTGTATGATCTGACCGAACTGCAGCGCGACATGAACCGCCGTTACGGCCTGTCCGCCGCGGCCACCCTGAAAGCCGCCCAAGCATTATACGAAGCCAAACTGATCACCTATCCCCGGACCGATTCGCGCTACCTGAGCCGGGCCGTCCAGCACGAGGTGCCGCGGATCCTGGAAAAGCTTCAACCGTTGCGAGCTGCCGACATCGACCGCTTGGATCTGGGCGCGCTGCGCTTCACCGCTCGCCTTGTGAACGACGCCAAAGTCGGGGACCACCATGCGATCCTCCCCACGGGCAAGTTGCCCGGGCAATTGAATTCCGCGGAACAGAAGGTGTTCGACGCCGTGGTCACGCGTTTGATCGCGGCCTTCTACCCGGCCTGCGAGAAAGAGATCACCACCGTCCACGCACGCGTTCGGGAAGTGCCGTTCCGAGCCCGGGGGCAGCGGATCCTGGAACCCGGCTGGACCGTGCTCGACCCCCGCTCCAGCAGCCCCTCGCAACCGCGGGAGGAAGCTCGGGAACTGCCCGATTTTCGGGTCGGCGAGCAAGGTCCGCACCAGCCGACCATTGAGCGGGGCGAGACGACGCCGCCCAAACCCTATACCGAAAATACTCTTCTGGGGGCAATGGAAACCGCAGGCCGGCTGGTGGACGAAGAGCATTTGCGCGAAGCACTCAAAGAAAAAGGGCTCGGCACACCCGCCACCCGCGCGGCGATCATCGAAACCCTGCTGACCCGCGGCTACATCCTCCGCCAGAAGAAATCGCTGACCGCCACCGATCTGGGACGTTACCTGATCGCCGTGGTCCAGGATCAGGACTTGAAATCTCCCGAGTTGACCGGGCATTGGGAAGCCAAGTTGCGGAAGATCGAAAGCGGCGGTTTGGAGTCTCCGGATTTCATGGCCGAGATCGGAGATTATACGCAGCGCATCGTCAGCGGCGAGGCCGCACCCGACATCGACTCCCGCCAACTGGGGCCCTGTCCCTTGTGCGGACGGCCGGTCATTCAAGGCAAACGGGCCTTCGGCTGCTCGGGCTGGCGGGATGGCTGTCCCTTCGTCTTGCCCCCCGAGCATGGTGAGCGCCAGTTCAGCGACGAAGAAATCCGGCGCCTGCTCCAGCGGCGGGTGCTGCTGGAACCCTACCGAACGGCGCAAGGCGATTCGGTAATCGCGGTGTTGACCGACACCGGCTATGTCAGCGAGATTCCCATGCCGGGCAGCCAGGTGGGCGGTCCCAAGTCGGGCAGGAAAAAGGCTCGAGCGCCGCGACGCCGGGGCCGCCAACCGAAATCGCCCGATGAATCCGGGGAAACGCCAGCAAGCTCCGCGGGTTCCGAACTAGGGGCTTGCCCCTTGTGTGGAGGGGACGTCGTGGAGCAGAAAAAGTCGTACAGCTGCAGCCAGTGGCGCGACGGATGTCCGTTGGTGATTTGGAAAACGATCGCCGGCAAACGGATCAGTGCCGCCACGGCCCGCGGGCTGTTGACGAAGGGAGAGACCAGCGTCTTGAAAGGTTTCCGCTCACGGGCCGGAAAAACATTCTCCGCCCGACTGAAGCTGGTGGACGGTCAAGTCAAGTTCGACTTCGACTAGCGCCGCAAACCACACTGGACGTTACGTCACCCACGTCGCAGGAAGCGAAAACCACTCGAACGACCTACGTTCAATAGATCCGCAGGTTGGGCATTCCTGCCCGACGATCCCCATGATGGATCCGCAGCGCGGCCTCGCTTCGCTCGGCCGCAACCAAACGCTGGCGGAAGATCTGCCGCACCTCCCTGCCCTCATTTAGGTAGTTAGTTGGGCCACCATAAAAGCGGATGGAGAGGGGGAGGGAATTCGCGGTTTTCGGTGATTTGACGCTCCTGCCCGAGGGAGACGTACGTTTTTTTAGGCATGACAGGGGTATTCAATGACGTGGGAAGACGACGGTCCTGG
>SLEY01000384.1 GCA_007124535.1 Planctomycetaceae bacterium | reverse complement strand
GCATGCCTTCGACCAAACGGAGGCCGTCCGCGTGCTCCTCCTGCAACCGCTGCCACTGGGCCAGCGCCTGCTGCAACCGCTCCGGATCCACCTCGACCCACCGACCGCGGAGCAGGATCAGGCCGCGACTGGCGGCCAATAACTGCTGGCGCTCCTCGTCGCTCAACGGCTCCCCGTCCAAGGACAAGTCCACGGAAAAATCCAAGAGACTCTCCATGCCGAATTGCGAGGTGGGACGTTGACCGAGCTGGACCCGGACCTGGGGCCGCGACGTTTGCCGCGCCCGCCACCAATCGGGCACACGCACCACCAAACCGCTTTGCTCCAGACAAGGGACCTCCTTCAAGAACCGGTAGGCCTGGGGAACCGTCCAGGCCTGCGGCCGAAACAGGGCTTTCGTCTCCAGCAGTTCGCGAACCAGCGGGCTGTCTTCCGCCGCCTGCCGCACCGGCGCCAGCAAGGAGGCCAGCCGATGCTGATTGTTCGAACCGGCGTATTCCCGCAACGCCTGGGCCAATGGCAAATGCCGCAGTTTGCCCCGCTCCAAACGATGGGTATAGGTGGCCAAAAAGGCGAAGGGCAAATCCGGATCCCGCTTGTTTTCCGCCAGATGAAACGTGACCCGCCCCAGCAGATGCCACAGCGGGTTCAGACCCTCCAGGTACGCTGCCGGTCCGGAAGGGCACGCCGCAGCGCATTCCACAATCCGATCCCGCAACTCGCACCAGTAACGCTGGAGCAAACTGACGGTCAGGTACTCCAGACCGCGCATCGGCGGAGCCTCGGCCAAGACGGCGTCACCGATCGCTTCGTCGGGCGGAGTCAGCTGGCGCCAGACAGCCAGTGGCTCCTCTCCGGCCTGCCGCATTCGTTCGAGCACACTTCGTGCCCAATCCCGCCAAAACACCAACGAGGCGGGCAAATCCAAAGTCAAACCCTGACTGACCAGATACAGCAGTCCCGTCAGCGATGATTCGGCGAACGCGGCTTGCAAGGCCTCGGTGACCGCTGGCGAAAGCTGCGGCAACTCGTCCGCCGCCGCTTCCAGCCGAAGCCGCCCCGCCGGCGTGATGCTGATCCGCTGGCTCATGAAGGCTCCCTACGGAGATACACACCGCGAATCGAAAACGGAGAACGAAGCGCCCTCATCGAACCCCAGCACGAACGGCGTTGATAAAACCCCGCTTCAATTCGAGACCGGCAAGCCCATCTCCGCCCGCTCGGCCGGAGTCAAGTACTTGACCGTGCAGCCGAACACCTGATAGTCGCCCATGCCCTCGCGAGCCACGGCAATCTCGACTTCCTCACCCGCCAACACCGCTTGCAACGCATCCGACAGATAGAACGGGGCCTCGTGGTGATTGTCGACCGAACCCTTGTATACCAGTTTGCGGTCGGGTCCGAAAACGAATACGTGCGGGGTCCTCTCCGGACCGTAAGCCCGCGCCGTGTTCTGCGTTTCATCGTACAGGTAGGGGAACGGAAAACCCTTTTCCGTGGCACGGGCAACCATCTGGGGAAAACCGTCCGCAGCCACCTTGTAGGCCGGATTCGGATTGATCGCCACAAATTGGGCCCCCTGCTCCTGGTACTTGTTGGCCAGTGCGATCAGCGTGTCCTCGTAATCCACCGAAACGCGGCAGTGGTTGCAAATGAACAGCACCACCAAGGCCCGGGCTTCGTCGTACATTCCGAGCGAATGGTAGCGATAATCGACACCGAACAACTCGAAATCGGGAGCTTCGTCACCGATCGCCAACTGGGTGATATGGATGTCCTCCAAGACCCCGTGCCCGGCCGGGACCACGACCTCGTCCGCCGCTACGGGATTCACCAGGGACAACACCACGCACGCCGCCAAGCAGCTCACCAGCTTCATCATCATCGCTAGGTCCTCTATCTTGAGATGTTGTTCAAATTACCGGAATTGTGCCCGGTACCGATGCCTGAAATCTTGATCGGGAAGACCCGGGTTGTCAAGCGCGCCGCTCAGGGCTGCGGGCCCCAGCACACGACGTGACCATCGCGAGTGGCCAGATACACGTGCCCGTGGGCGACGGCCATGCCGTCGAAGACGGGCGAACTGGTCAACTCCCGCTCGGCCAACGTGCTGCCGTCGCGGATCTCGACAACCAGCAGCCGCCCGCCGCGGTCCGTCTCTAAAGCCTCGACGATCGGATCCACCTCGGCGGTCGAGCGGGGGATCCGGTCCAGGGGGGCTTCGGGTCCGGCGACCACCAGCTTCTGATCCGCCAACACCATCGCCTGGCACAGCAGGGGGATCCGCCGGGTCCAGCTCCACGGTGGCTCCGACTCAGCCTCGCCGCGTCGCAGTTGTTCGGCGGTGGTCGCGGGCAGGGACTGGCCGAACAAGCGGTAGTAGGTCCAGCGTCCCAGCCCCTCGCCGATCGGACCCCAGACGCCACCGGCATCGATCCCGACGTGAGCCCCCGGGTTATGGTACTGGTTGCGGCCGAAGCCGAAGACGTGCGCCCCGTCGGTGACCAGCAGCCGCCCCGCGGGCGCCTGGAGTCCGGCACGCGGCCAGCCGCCCCAGCCGCTGCCCATGAAGGTGCCGATCTGCCAGTAGCTGCGGTGCCACCAGGTGTCGTCCAGGAAGCCGACCGGACTGAACAGATGGGCCTGTTCGTCCTTCTGCCGGTTCAGTTCCAGGTCGAACCGGGCGCTGCGGAGGAAGAGCGAGTGGCCGTCGCTGGAGAGGATATCGGGCAGGTGGCCGCCCGCGGCGAAGCCGCCATCCCGCCGCGCGGGATCGACGGTCAGCGGCACGGTCTGTTGCAGTTCCCCGCTGGCCGCATCCAAGCGGTACAGGAACATGCCGCCGTCCAGGTAACTGGTGCGACCGGCCACGAAGTAGACCGATCCGTCCTGCACCAACACGCTGCCCGAAACGGGCCAGGCGGATTCCAATTGATCGTCGACCACGATCTGGCGTACGCGAGGGGCCGCCTGAAACTTCCAGACCAACTGGCCATCTTCCAGACGCAGGCAGTATACCCAACCGTCGGACGAACCGAACAGGACTCGACCGCCATAAATGGTGGGCGTCGAGTTGATGCGTGCGCCGCCGGCCCACGTCCAGCGGATCTGCCCGCTGGCCGCATCCAGGGCGTGGACCTGATGGGATTCCGCGTCGGCCACCAGCAGCACGCCTTCGGCAATCACGGGGCTGGTCAGTCGGCCGCCCAATTCCGTTGCCCACAGCCGGTGCAAGTCGCTGGCAACCGGTTCGGGGGTCCAGCCGCGGCGGGCGGCGCCGCCCCGATGCGCGGGCCAATCCCCCGGCGCTGCCGATCGCTCGGCAACCGGAGCCTCGTGCGCCGGACCCGGCTGGTGATGCGACGCGTCCGCCGGCCGGATCGGAGCCTCGCCGCGCTCCGGAGCCAGTGCCATGAACCCGGACTTGAGCATGTCGCTGTAATGGCAGGCGCACGGGTGCGGCGGCACGTACAGCAGCCCATTGGCCGGCACCACGCCGTACTGGCAGACGCCGCGTATCCAGAAATTCGCGGTGATCTCGCCGCTGTGCACATCGACGAACTCCACCCCTCGCCGCCCCAGAATCAGGTAGTTCGAACTCGCTTTGGCCCGGTGGCAGCGGGCGTGGCCCATGCGGGGCAGCGATTCCTGGTCCGCCGGCCGCTCCCGCCGCACGGCGCCCGTCCGAGGATCGCGGGCATGGGTGATCCCCGGATCGTTGCCCCAGGCGTAACGCCCGGTCCACAGCAGGTCATCGACGATCATCACGTCCACCGGCGCATTGAACCCCTCCCATGCCGGGCAACTCCATAACCGTTCGCCCGTCCGGGCATCGAAGGCGATCAATTCCCCCTCGGCATCCTCCCCTCGGATGTACTCGTGATAGCCGCCGCTGGGGATCCACAGCACCTGGCCCTCGGTATCCACCGCCCGGCGGTCGGCGGAGAAGACGACCCCGTCATGCACGACCAGCGTGGGCGTGGACCAAGCCAATCGCGTGCGATGCACCGGACGCGGAGCTTGCCACTGCAGCTGCCCGCTGGCGGCATCCAGACATACGATCGCACGGGGATTCTGGAAAAAGACCCGGCCGCCGACAGCCGCCAGCGTCGAAGGCATCAACTCGCGGACATCAGCCTGCGAGTTCTCCCAGAGCAACTCGCCCGTCTCCGCCCGCAAAGCCAGCACCTGATAAGCGATCGCCGGCGGCGTCGTCCGCTCGAAAGGCGGCAGATAGTCCGGCTGGCGAACAAGCTCTTGAGCCCGATCGGCCGGCCAGTCCTCTTGAGGTTCCCCGCGAACCAACAGCAGCGTGTCCCCATCGACCAGGATCTCCCGGGTGTCCTCGGTCCCTTCGTAAGTCCGTACCGTCTGGCCCGTCGCCGCGTCCAGCGCGCGAACCGGTTCCCCGTAGCCCAGGGTCACATAGACGCGATCGCCGATTGCGACCAGCCGCCGAGCCAGATCGGCCGGACCGGCGCGGAAATCGCGCAGATGATACTCCCACACCGTGATCTCGCGCTCCCATAAACGCACGCCGCTGAACGCATCGCGGGCGACCAGCCGCCAGCGGGGACTGGCCGCAGCAAACGCGATCGAGCCCTTGTCGACAATGGAAAACAACCGGCCGCCCGACGCGACCATCACGCTGACACTGGCCAAATGATCGTGACTGCGCAGGAAGCGCGGCCCACTGATCCACTGGATGTGCTGCGGCGGCCCGACGACGTCGTCCGCGGTCACCGCATTGTTGTCCGGCCCATGCAGGGAATGCGTCCATTCGCCCAGCTTGTCCGGACGGGGCTTGACCGTCCGCGTCCAGTCCCCGCTCTCGCGGACCAGTAGCACACCACCCGGGCACAGCACGCGCAGCACTTCCGACTCGGCCACCGTTCCCAACGCCTCTGC
>SLEY01000035.1 GCA_007124535.1 Planctomycetaceae bacterium | reverse complement strand
CCGATCCTGCAAGATGCGCTGAACTGGCAGCTCAGCGGCAACCGGGTCCCGCTCGGGGCCACGCCGGCTGTCGGGCTTCAAGCATTCGGACCGGCGGAAGAGACGGCTCGGCTGAGAACGGCGATCCTGAGCTTCATGACGATCGATTCCGATGGGGGGGAGATTTTGGAATCGGGTCTGCTGTTGGACGTCCGCATCACGGCAGACGCCAATGGCAACGCCCTGGTCGTCACGGGGCCGGCCAAGAGCATGGACCTGATCGAGGCGCTGATCCACGAACTGGACACGCTGCCTGCCGCGCGGGCTCAGATCAAAGTGTTTACGATCGTCAATGGCGATGCCACGGCCCTGGCCAATACGCTGCAGCAACTGCTGGGCCAGCCGGCTCAGGTCGGTCAGGCCGTCAGTCCGCTGGCCGGGATCAGCCCGCTGCTGGCCCCCGGCGTCCAGACGGCTGCCATCGCGGGCGAGAGCGCTCTGGTCCCCGTTCGTTTCGGAGTCGACCAGCGGACCAACAGTATCATTGCGACGGGCTCGGAAGGCGATCTGGGCGTCGTCGAAGCGCTCCTGTTGCGCTTGGACGAAGAGAGCCTCCGCCGCCAGCAGACGGTGGTCTATTGGCTGTCCAACCAACCGGCGCCCGACGTGGCCGAATCCGTGAACCAGTGGATTGCGCAGCGCACCCAACTGTTCCAACAGCAGGTGCAGTTGACCCCGGAATCCCCCGATATCCGCTTTGCCCGCGAGGTGGTGGTGGTTCCCGAAGCGATCAGCAACTCGATTATCATCAGCGCGTCTTCCGATCTGTTGGGCGAGGTGATGCAGGTGGTCGAGTCACTGGATCGGCGGCCCCCGATGGTCAAGATCGATGTGTTGATCGCCGAGGTGACGCTGACCGATCTGTACGAATTCGGCACGGAATTCGGGCTCCAGGATTCGCTGCTGTTCAATCGAACCTACCTGGATGGCGGGGAGCCTGGGTTCAATTTCAACAACCGGTCGTTGGGGGATGTGACCGATGGCGATCCCGGGAATCTGTTGGGGCAGGGTTTGAGTCATTTCGGGGTGGGGCGTGTCAGCCCGGCGCAAGGCTATGGCGGCTTGGTGCTTTCGGCCAGCAGCGACGCGGTTTCCATGTTGTTGCGGGCCCTGCAGGACCGCGGCCGTGCCCAGATACTCAGCCGCCCGAACATCACCACCTTGGACGGCCAGCCCGCCAACGTGAATGTGGGTGAAATCACCGCCCGGCCCGGGGAAATCACCCGCACCCAGTTCGACGCTGCGGTTTCGATCCGTGAGGTCCAGGTCGGTTTGCTGTTGGGCGTGACGCCGCGTGTCACCCCCGACGGCACGGTCGTGATGGAAATCGATGTCGAACGCTCGCGTTTGGACGTCACTTCGGTGACGATCAATGACAACGTGATTCAAAACATTCGCAATGCCGAAGCCAGTACGACGATCAGTGCCCGGAGTGGTCAGACGGTGGTGTTCGCGGGATTGATCGAGACGAACACCCAGACGACGAGGCGCGGATTGCCGTTCCTCTCGGACTTGCCTTACGTGGGCTCGCTGTTCGGCTATGACACGGAATCCGAACGGCGTTCCGAATTGTTGATTGTGATGACGCCGCGCGTGATCTACGGAACCGATGATGAGTATGACGAAATCAAGCGGTCGGAGAGCGAGCGGATGAGTTGGTGTCTGGCGGACGTGAGCGAACTTTACGGCAACGTCGGTTTTTCGGCGCGACCTACCGGGGGAATCCCTTGTTCCGGACCGCTGGTGATTTACCCGCACGAGAATCCGGCCGGGACGATTTATCATCCGGAGCCGGAGGCGTCCGAATTCCAGCCGGGACCGGCTGGGGAATCGCCGCACGATGCGGCCGCTCCGGGCCCTGCCGATTCGGAACCGGCGCCCCCGCCGGCGCCCGATGTTCCTTCCCTCCGCCCGGCCCCGGGTTCGACCGCGCCCCCGGCAAGCGCGCCCTACCGGCCGCTGATCATCGATTCGTCAGCGGGGCGAACGTCTCCGCCGGCGGCAGGGGCGACCGCCAACCTGCCGGGAATGCCCGAGGCAGAAGCGGCGATGCCTCCCTTTAGCCTGGCGCCCTGGGCCACGGGCACGGCGGCGCATTACCAACCGCCAGTCCCGGGGCCGACTTCTGCGATCGCACCCGCCACGTTTCAGACGCCCTAAGGCTTGACTCGGAGCAAAGCGAGAGGAAGATTCGTGCCGCAAATCACAGTCAGACATCGTTCCCACGCTTCCGCGTGGGAACGCAAGGTCGGACGCTTCGCGTCCCATGAAAGGAACCGTATCAACTGAAAACGATGCAGGAGTTTCCTGTGTGAAAGTGAAAGTGGAAAAGACGCGAAGCGTCTAAACCGTGCGTTCCCACGCGGAAGCGTGGGAACGATGCGACGCGGAAGCGTGGGAACGATGCGACGCGGAAGCGTGGGAACGATGCGAACCGTGCGTTCCCAACCGCGCGTTCCCACGCGGAAGCGTGGGAACGATGCGAAATATGCAACGGAAACAGCTCGAACGACCTGTACTTAATCGGTCCGTAGGTTGGGCATTCCTGCCCGACGGACGCACGATCATCGACACGAGAGTACGATGAGGAAAGCGATGAAACTCGTTTGGCTGCTCTTCGGTTTGCTTCCCATGCTGGCGGGGTGTCAGACAACGCTGCTGCACCCCGCGGCCGCATTCCGAGACAAGCTGCCCTGGACCGCGAAATCGCGGGACACCCCCAAGAACCTGGTTCCCAAACAGGTGGTGGCGATCTGGTCCGATGCCCTGTACGAACAACCCGGACGCCCGTCGGTTCGGGGCTTCGGCGGCCGAGTCTATTTCTATAACGCGCAAAACGAGACGATCCCGGTCGAGGGCCAATTGGTCATCTATGCGTACGATGATTCGGAACGCAGCGAACGGGAGGAACGGTCCCGAGTGCCGGATCGCAAGTTCGTGTTTCGGCCGGACCAATTGGAATCGCAATACTCGCCGACCGATTTGGGACCCTCGTACAACATCTGGTTGCCTTGGGACGAAATCGGCGGCTACAAGCGAACCGTCGCCCTGCTGCCCGTGTTTACGGGGCTTCAAGGCAATGTGGCGGTGGGCAACCAGTCGGTCAGCATCCTGCCGGGCAAATCGCCGCCGCGAACCGAGGTGCGTCGGACCGGCCACTTTACAACACTGGGGGGCGAAAGAATCGCCGGTCCGCAGGACCGTCCGGCGGGGCTTTCCGAGATTTCGAAAGGCAGCGCGGGGACTTGGCGATATGCGGCGCCGAGCGAAACCACGCAGATGCGGACCACGACCTTCGGGCTGCCGATGGCGACGACCCAGCGTTTGATTGCGGGAGCCGGTTCGGACGCGGCGGGAATTCAGACCCCCACCGAGGGCTCCCGGCCGGCGGCGGGCACTCCCACGGCGCCCCCGCCGAATGCAACCACTCGGGACCACGACACTAAGGACCCGCCACCTCCAGCTCGTTTCGAACGTCCCCGATACCGGGTTCCAAGAGAAGCATTCGAGCGACTAGCTCCCGTTCCTGCGGTGTCGTCACCTGACCCTGCAGCACCGCGACTCGACCGTCCATCTGGACACGAACGTCTCCCATATCACGAATCTGAGGAATCCGTTCCAGACGACTTTGGAGTCGTTCCTGGTTCGCGCCCAGGGTGGCCGCTGGTCGAGTAAATCCCAACTCGATGGGGACTCGCAACGCCTGCTGGCTCCCCGCTCGCCCCACGTTGCGACCGAGATTCTGGAGCGGATTCCAACCGCCGAACTGCTGCTGCGGATTGAACCCGCCGCGTTGGCCGAACACGTTCGTGGCCCCTCGCGTCACATTGCTGCCCACATTGGCGGCTTGAGCACCGCCTTGACCCGCCAGATTCCCGACCCCCGCGGTCGTACCGCCCACCATCTGGCCTACTTGCCGGTTCTCCCGCAAAAAGCGTTCGTCACCGGTGATCTGGCCTACCGCTTCCGCCTGTCCTGCCTGCCCAGCCTGTCCGGTGTTCGTCGTCGGACGGGCCGTCTGAGCCCGTGCCGAGGACACGGCCAAGACGCTCAGACAGGTCGCCACAAGAATCCCCAAGCTGTAACGCATGGCTCTACCCCTCTTTCCTGGCAAATCGTACCAACTGAGTACCCGCCTCGGCCTGCCGAGTCTGCCGCCGAATTCGCGCCGGCTTCACCATCGGCCGGTTCGCTTCGCTATCTGGCGACCGTTTCTCCAGGGCCACAAAACCCGCAACCGTCCGGACGGGTATCGTTCATTATAGCAGCTCATCCTAAGACCGGCACATAACTGTGAACCCCTCGCCACCGGCCCGGGTTCCGTCTTGCAACGGAGATGATCATGAAAATTCGTCGAACGTCTTGCTTGCGTCCAGCGTTTGGCTGGGTTGCGTTTGCATTGCTGGTGGGGGTTCTGTCTCAACGTTCCGTGGCGCGTCCGCCCGCCCCCCGGCTGTTGCCCGCCGAAACGTTGGCCTACCTCCGTGTGGCGGATGTGCCGGAGATGATCGCGCAGTTCCAGGAATCGACCTTGGGACGGATCGCGCAGGATGAACAGGTGCGGCCCCTGGTGGCCCATGTGTGGGAAGCCTTGTTGGAAGCGGCCGGGGAAATGGAAGAGGCCCTGGGCGTGACCCCGGAGGAATTGCTGGCGATCCCCGAGGGCGAAATCGCCTTGGCCCTCGTTGCGCCGGAAGAGATGTCTCCGGCGCTGGTCCTGGTGCTGGACGCCGACCTCGACTCGCCGACCGTCCGGCACCTGCTGGACCGCTTGGAAACCAGCTTGGCGGAACAGGGAACTCGCCGCCGAACCCAGCGTTCCGAGGGGTCGGAGATGGTGATCCACCAACATCCTCAAGCGAACCGCGAATTG
>SLEY01000099.1 GCA_007124535.1 Planctomycetaceae bacterium | reverse complement strand
TTCTCCTGGCCTGTTATTCGGAGCATTCTCGCTCCTAAGCAACTCTCTGGCTCGCTCAAGTTTTCGGGATGGGGCTCGCATGGGTTGGGCCGCAGGGTTTGTTTCAGGTTGGATACCATTGTTTATTTTCTCCCTGCACCCGGGGGGGGGTTGCGAAAATCGGTTTTGCGTAGCAGATACCTGTAAGGCAACCCGCAGGAAATGAGCTACCCGCATCAATGTGGCCGGTCTCTGACCGAGCCACTCGGCCGATTGAAGGTCTCCCCTCTCGCGGGAGACCTTCGGTCGGCAGTTTCGGCGGGGTCGGAGACCCTCGCCGAGCGCGCTGCGGGTAGATTCTTTTCTGCGGGTTGCCTAACGCAGCGGGATATCAATCGGCCTGTTCGAAGTAATCGCCACAAGTCGTTTGACAGTGCCCGCCGGTTTCTGCCAAACTACACCCGATGCTCGCAGCCGGGACGCGGGTGTCCGCCAAGCGGGCCGGTCGAGCTGAGGCGGAAGTCGCTCGGGACAAAACCGTCGGTTGGCGGTTCTTTCCGGGGATTGCTCACAAGAGTCAGGAGCCAAATATGATTCGCAACATGATTTTCTGGATGCTGTTGGGCTGCTTTACCCACGCCGCCATGACGTCGGCCGAAGAGATCACTTTGATCCACATCGGTGACACCCACTACAACACGGGAAGTGACGATTTCGAAGCCCAGCGGGAGCAATTCCAGCGGTTGATCGATTGCATGAACGCTCTTCCGGGAACGCCTTACCCCCAGGAAGTGGGCGGATCGGTCGGGCGGCCGATGGGCGTGTTCATCGTGGGTGACCTGACCGAGTCGCGGCAGGCTGATTTTGATGTGCTGGCGGAGGACTGGGGGCTGAAAGGCGGCGACGGCCGCTTGGACTTCCCCGTGTTCGAGGGCGCCGGCAACCACGACGGTCCGCCGTCCACGCACCCCCGGGGCGACGTGCGCCGAGCGATCATCGCCCGCAACCCGCACCGACCCCATTTGGCAAGCCTCTCGGAGAACCAACTGCATTATTCCCTGAACTACCAGGGCGTTCATTTCGTGCAACTCAACGAGTACGCCGGACTCGACAGCGACGAGCGCTATGCCGGAAACCGCGCCTACAACCGCAAAGGTCAGGCGTATGGAAACCCGGCGGAAGAAAGCTTGCAGTTCCTCAAGCAGACGCTGGCCGAACACGTGGGCGACAGCGGACGCCCGGTTATCCTCTTCCAGCACTATGGCTTCGATGGCTGGCCGTTGAATCCGTGGGGAGATGAATTGGCCTGGTGGACAGAAGAGCAGGCGCTCCGCTTGTGGGAGACCATCGAAGGCTACAACGTGATTGCTTTGATGGTGGGCCACGACCACTCCCATAATGTCATGCAATGGAACGGCATCCCCGTGTATCACATGGATGCCGTGCGCGGCTATGCCGTGTATCGAATTACCGGCGAGGAACTGGTGCGTGTCGTCCGTTATCCCCAAGAAGGCCGCTGGGGCCCCGTCCACCGCCAGAGCACGTCGGTCTTTGCCGGGCCCCCGGATGAACTGGTTCAGGGCCCCTATCTCGTCTACAACAACGATCCGTCGAACATGACCCTTTTGTGGCGCACCGAACGGCCCTCGAAAACGACCCTCCGCTGGGGAAGGGAAAACTTCCGGTTGGAATTGGGGGAAGTCCAGGTGGAACCTTACGAGGAAGGGGATGGTCTTTACCGTGTCACGCTCACCGATCTGGAACCGAATACTCGCTATGTGTACCAGTTGCAGGTGGGCAATCAATATGCACCCGGCATGTTCTACACGGCGCCGGCTCCGGATGCCGACCGAGTGAAGTTCCTCATTTACGGCGGAACCGGGCAAGGAGTGGCGGAACACGAGCGGATAAGCCAGGCCTTGTACGATAAGATCTACGAAGACCCTGCCTATCATTCCCTGCTGCTGCATGCGGGGAATTGGGTTCCGCAAATCGATCGGCTTTCCGCGTGGGACGCACATTTTTTCAACCGCTCGGCGCGCCACACTCGCTATGTGCAGGCGCGCCTGCCCATCGTCGGCGCCGTGGGACTCCACCAGGGTAACACCGAGTTGTTCCAGCAACTGTTCCCGTTCCCCTATGCCGGGGCCGCCTACCATTCGTTTCGGTACGGGCCAGTGCACGTGACCGTGATGGACGCCCTTGCCGATTACTCCGAAGGCTCGGACCAATACCAATGGCTGGTCGACGACCTGAAAAACGCGACAGCTCCCTGGAAGATTCTCGTCCACACCGGCCGGCATGCCCTGGAGCACGAGTCGCCTGCCGGGGAAGCGGCTCGCAAAGGGTTGCACTCCCTGTGCGAAGAACACGAGGTAAGCCTTGTGATCGACGGCACGTCCCGCGGTTATGCTCACACTCGGGTGGGTTCCGTGCAGTACCTCGGGCTGGGGCCGGCGCCGTCCGAGCGGGAGGACGAACCGGACACCCTGTTTTTCGGCGCCCTACAGATCGAAGGGTCCACCCTGAATTTGGAGGTATTCGACGATGCCGGCCAACGGGTCGAAACGGTGGAACGGACGGCCGAATAATGTGTCAGAACCGGCGCCTGACCGGGGGGTTCCCCTGGCGCCTCGGTTCCCCGCCGGCTGGTCCGCACTCCGAAAACGGCCTGCACCCCTATTCTGGAAGAGCCTAAGCTCGAAGGATCATGACGTTCACGGGGACTGTCCGAAGCGGGCGACCAGCCGGTTGACCAGGGGGGGGCAGAGGCGGTCGAGCCAGACCAGCAGCTTGCCGCCGGGACTGAGGATCACCTCGTGCCGGTCGGCGCGGATCGCCCGCACGGTCTGGCGGGCGACCGCGGCGGCCGAGGCGGGGAAAGGCGACCGGGCCCCCTGAGCCCGCCGTTCCAGCACGTGCTCGTCAAATTCGGTCCGCGTCGTGCTGGGACTGACCAGCAGCACCCCGATCCCGGCCGGAGCCAGTTCCGCACGCAGCGCATCGCTGAATCCGTGCAACGCAAACTTACTGGCACAGTACTCGCTCTTGTTGGGCACCGCGCGGTGGCCCAGCACCGAACCGATGTTGACGATCAGCGGTCGGCGTCCGCGGCGAAGGGAGGTCAGCAGGCTGCGGATCAGTTCGGCCGGTGCGAAGAAATTGACTTCCATCACTTGCCGCAGTCGTTCCGGATCGGCGGAGGCAAACGGGCCCAGCGCTCCCACGCCCGCATTATTGACCAACAAGTCCAGTTCTCCGCCCCATTCCTTGGCAATGGTGTGGACCAGTTGTTCTCGCAACTCGGGATCGGTCACATCGCCGCGCACCGCCCGAGCTTGCCCGCCCTCCCGGCGGATTTCCGCCACCACCGCGTCCAGCCGGTCCGGGCGGCGGGCGGTCAGCAGCAGCGAGGCGCCTTGCCCGGCCAACTGCAGGGCGAGTTCGCGACCGATGCCGCTGGACGCTCCCGTGATCAAACCGCGACTGCCCGCGATCCGGCGACGACTCATGGTTCTGGCTCGATAATGGATGGAGGAGCGGCGGGACCCGCCGTCTCAATCGGAATCCTGTGAAACCGGCAAGGCCTCGGGATGCCGCGGCCGAACCACCGTGCCCGGCTCGTTGATCCGACCCAGGAACTTGGCCGGGATCCGGCAGTGCAGCGTGGCATGCCGATCATCGAACTGTTTGGACAGCACTTCCCCGTGCGCGGCCAAATAGGCCATCAGCTTGCCGTTGTCTACCCCGGTCTGCACATCCACATCGCAAAAACTGCGGCTGAGCGCGTCGCTGACCCGGACGGCCAGCGTGTCGAATCCCCAGCCCCGCCGGGCACTGACCGGAATCGCATTCGGATAGCGGTTCTCCAATCCCTGCAGCTGCGACGCCTCCGCCACGCGATCGATCTTGTTCAAAACCAACAGGGTGTCCTTTTCCTCGATCCCGATTTCGTGCAGCACGCTGGCGACGGCGGCGATCTGGTCCCACACGGCCGGATTGCTGGCGTCGGCCACGTGCAGCAGCAAATCCGCCCGCCGCGACTCTTCCAACGTCGCTTTGAAGCTGGTGATCAACCGGTGCGGCAAATCGCGGATAAAGCCCACCGTGTCGCTCAGCAGCACGGGCCCCCAATGGGGTAGTTGCCAGCGGCGAGTCCGCGTGTCGAGCGTGGCGAACAATTTGTCCTGGACCAGCACGTGGGCATCGGTCAGGGCGTTCATCAGCGTGCTCTTGCCCGCGTTGGTGTAGCCGACCAGCGAGACGGTCATGTGGTCGTGTCGGGCGGCCACCTGCCGCTCCTTGCGGGCTTCGATCGCCCGCAGATCCGTGCGCAGATCGTGGATCCGTTTTTCGACCAGCCGCCGGTCCTCTTCCAGCTGTTTTTCCCCCGGCCCGCGCATTCCGACTCCCATCTTCAGCCGGGACAGATGCGTCCACATGCGTTTCAAGCGGGGCAGCGAGTACTCCAGCTGGGCTAATTCCACTGCCAGACGGGCCTCGTGCGTGCGGGCATTCGAGGCAAAGATGTCCAGGATCAATTCCGTGCGATCCAGGACCTTGACTTCCAAAGCCTTCTCCAGATTCCGCGTTTGGGCCGGCGTCAGATCGTTGTCAAAGATCACGACGTCCGCCTCGTGGGCATCGATCAACTGTTTCAGCTCGTCGACCTTGCCTTTGCCCAAATAGGTTGTCGTATCGGGTAGCCCGCGCCGCTGGGTCAAACCCGCCACGACTGTCGTGCCCGCGGTTTGGGCCAGCCCGCGCAACTCGTCCAGGGGGTCCTCCGCGAAGACTTGTCCGTTGGTGATCACTCGCACCAATACCGCCAATTCGCTGGCGACACCTTGCAGACGTTCCAGTTCTTTCACTATGGCAATCCGTCCTCCAGTTCACTCGGGGCAGGGAGTCGTGCAAAATCGACCCCCCGAAATAG
>SLEY01000336.1 GCA_007124535.1 Planctomycetaceae bacterium | reverse complement strand
TCGTTGGCCAGCACGTCGATGACCACGGTGCTGCTGCGAGGCACGTTGACGTTGGTGACATTGCGGGCCACCGGCGGGTCGTTGACGCCGTCGATGGTCACGGTCACGGTTTCGATGGCCGTATTGCCTTCCTCGTCCTGCACGGTGTAGGTGAAGGTGTCCGTATCGGTCTGGCCGACGCCCAGCGGGATGAACTGGTCGTTCGGGTCGTAGGTCACCGTATTGCCCGGTTGCCCCGGGTTATTGATGGTGACCGTGCCGCGGGTGGTGACGGTCTGGACGGCGACGACCATCAATTCCGAGCCTTCGGGATCGTAGTCGTTCGCCAGGACGTCGATTTCTTTGGGCGTCTTTTCGTCCGTGCGGGCGGTGACGGTTTCGGTCACCGGCGGGTCGTTCACGCCCAGGATGGTGACGGTCACGGTGGCGGTCGCGGTCAGTTGGCCATCGGAGACCTCGTAGGTGAAGGTATCGATGGCCGTTTCGCCCTCGTCCAGGAAGTTGAAGCGGGAGATGCCATCGGGCCCCAGCGGGTTGTATCGGACGCGATTATCTTCGATCGTGGTGGAGCCCCCGATTCCGTCGCGCCCGCCGGTACCGTCGGTCACGCCGACCACGGTCAGCGGCTGGCCTTCGGGATCCGTGGCATGATCCAGCACGGAGATCACGATCTCGGTGTTCTGGTCGGTGAAGATATGGGTGATATCTTGGGCCCGTGGCGGCAAGTTGATGCCCTGGACGGTGATCGCGACGGTGGCCGGTTCGGAGAGGAAGCGGCCGTCGAAGGCCCGGTAGGTGAAGGTGTCGACCAGCGACTGGCCGGCGTCCAGGGCCTGGAGCACTTCCGCGTCCCGCGGGTCGTAGTAGAATCGCCCGTCGGGATTCATGGTGATCCGCGCGCCCAGCGCCGTTTCGGACTGGTAGTTGAAGACGCTCAGCCCGGCCTGTTCCTCCGAGTAGTCGAGGTCGTTGTTCAAGACGCTGGGCAGGAAGATGTCGCTGGTGTCGTCGTGGGCCGGGAAATCGACGGCATACTCGTCATCGTTGGCGACCGGCGGTACGCCCTCGAGGATGTTGATCAAGTAGTCCTCGACCTCGCCGTCCGCGGCGATGCCGGTCGGTGTCAGGCCGCCGGTGCTGCTGAAGCGGAAGCGGGCGACGGTCCAGCCGGTGACGGTGTTGGCGGGCGGTTGGATCTCGAACACGTTCTCACCGGCTTCCAGCGGTTGGCTGGCGAAGATCTGCTCGCCCGGATCGTGGAAGTCGCCATCGCGGTTGAAGTCGATCCAGGCGTCCAGCAGGCCGGGCGCGGACGCGGTGACGGTGATCTGGGTAACGGTATGCCGGTTGAAGGCGCCCAGGATCTCGACGCCATCGTCATCGCGGCCGCCGATTTCCACGCGGCCGCCGCCCAGGTCGCTGGCGGCGATCCCCAACCAGGTCTTGGACAGGGCGTCCTGGATCGCGCGCGCCAGATCGGCTCGACTGGACGCGGCCGTGAAGGGGACGGCAAACCGGGAGGTCTGCGAGTCGTCCTGGCTGCGATCGACGGACCCATCCGAGGTGAATTCGAACACGTAGCGATGACCGTCGACATGGAGTTCGAAGGTCTCCCCGTCAACGATCGGATCCGCCTGGCCCAACACCTGGAAGGACGGCGCCGGTCCGGTGTCCTGCAGGGTCAAGCTGGTCCCCCCCACGTGCACGTCGTGGTAGGTTTCGTCGCCGTCCAGTTTCTGGGGCGTCAGCCGCAGGAGATTGCGGGAGCGGATGGCCCGCACGATGGCCGCAGCCACCTCGTCCGCCGTGTGATCCGCGCGGAATCGCACCGGGATGGCCTGCTGGTTGTGCAACGTCCCGTCCGAATCCATTTCGAAGGCATAGGACACCGCGCCGTTGCTGACCGTGAACTGGGCCCCGTCCGTGATCTCCGAACCGGCGGCGACGCGCAGGGCCAGCGGCTGGGCCAATTGCATGACCATCGGCGTCTCGCCCGTCTGGACCGGATCCCCCTGGTCGTCCAGCAAGTGGATGTGGCTGGCCGCGGAAACGTCCAGGCCCCAGCCGTCGCCATCGAAATGATCGCCCCCCGGTTGGAAAGCATGGTCGCCCGTGGGCATCGGTACGACTTGACCGTCGGATTCGGCATCGATCCGGTAGCCCAGGTACAACGGGTCGTCCGTGATGATGTGGTAGGGACCGTTGTAAGCCAGTTCGGTGGGATAGTGGCCTGCGGTGGTCTGCGGGGCGCCGCCGAAATCCATGGCCACTTGCCCCAGGACCACGGTCATCTGCGTGCCACCGTCCAATTGGTTCGGTTTCAAGGCATTGCCCGCCAGGTCCTTCACCCCGAGCAGACGCCGGCTGTCGGCGAAGACCGGATCGATCTCCTGCACGACGAGGGCATGTTCGATCTCGACCGCGCCGGCGCCCGCCGGCACCGCCCGCACGGCCAGCGGGCTGTCGTTGATCGCACGGATCAGCGAGACGGCGACCTGCGCCTGGTCGAATGTCTCTTCGGGCGAAATGGCTACCGGAATGGCCGCGGGCAATCCGGCGAAACCGACCTGCTCCAGACCGGTCAGGGACACGTCCAGGGCATGCCGCGAGGTACCATCGGTCGGCTCGCCCAACAGGACCACGCCGTGGCCCTGGTTGACGGGATTGAGCCCTTGCAGCGGCGCATTCTGGATCGCGGCCACCAGGATATCCGCCAGTTCGTTCACCGAGGTGGGTGGGATACCCGGTTGGCCGATCTGCGACAACCCGGTCTCGGTCACATCCAAGGCGTAAGGAGAAACCGGCGATACCGGCTCGCCCAGCAGCACGACGCCGCGACCGGCATTCCTCAGATCACTCAGATTCTGCAGATCGGAGGAAGCGATGGCGGTTACCAACGCCTCGGCGATCTCGTCGGTCGTACTGTCCCACTGGAACACGACCGGGATGTCCGGCGGGCTGACCGTGCTTTCGCCGGGCACCGGGTCCTGGATATCCAGTTGGAAGCGGGCGGTGCGGACGCCGTCGGTCAAGGTGAAGCGATCGCCGTTTCGCAGGTAGGGATCGCCGGTAGCGTTGGGTGCGAACCGCGGCTGCCCTTCTTCATCGGTGGGGATGACGATGCCGAAGGCGGAGCCGTAGTAGGCGACGACGACATTCGGCGCGGTGGTCTTGCCGCCTTGCAGCGGATCTGCCAGATCGTCCAATTCGAATCGGACGGTCGTCAGGCCGTCGCTCAGCGAAAACGTATCGCCGTCGGTGATGAAGGGCAGTTCCGTCCCGTCGTCGGCTGCGCGCACCTGGCCGGCCGTGGTGGGGATGCGGAGCCCGAAGGCGGACCGGACACCGGGTTCGCCGAGTGCCACCAGATTGCTGCCTTCGGTATTCACCCAGTGCACGTTGGGGATGCCGCCCAGATGGATCCGGCCCTCGTTCAACACAACCGGGGTCAATCCGACCTCGGCTCGCCGGATGGCCGTCGCGATCCGCTGGGCGATCGTCTCATTGATCATCGTGGGCTGGAACGGGATCGCCACCGCGTCCGGATTCTCCAGCTCGCCGTCGCTGTCGAATTCGAAGGTGACCAACCGGGTCCCGTCGTCGATCGTGAAGTAATCGCCGTCGATCACGCCGGCTTCCTGGCCGGTGACGATCAAGCTGGTGGCCCGGGTGGTATCCAAGTCATGCTCGGCGGTCGTGCCCAGGTGGACCACCCCTTCGCCGATGTGCTGCGGGGCCAGACCGACGTTCGCCGCCAACAGGCGCTGCACCATGGTTTCGGCGATCTCTTCAGGCGAACTGGCCACCGTGAAGGGAATGGCTCGGTTGCCCGGCGCGACGATCCCGTTGCTGTCGAATTCGAAGGTGACGACTCGCATCATTTCTTCGGGCGGCGTCCAGCGGACGGTGAAGGATTCGCCGTCCCGGATCCCGCCCAGGGCGCCACCGGCTTCGGGGATGGTCAGCTGCAGGGTCTGGGGCGCCTCCAGAATGTAACCCAACTCGAATTCGAACGTGGCGTCCTCGCCGCTGGGGTCCCGCACCAGGAACTGTTGGCCGTCCGGAAGTTCTTCCCCGGGCTGGGCCTCGATGCGGAAGTGGTCCCGGTTGTTGATCCGGATCACGTAGACCCGATCGCGTTCCCAGATGCCGGAGAGCGGTGTCAGCACGACGATGTCGCTGGTCGCGTTGTAGCTGAACACATAGTCCACGCCCTCGACCAGCGGCACGCCGTCTTTCACAAGGGTCACGTTATCCGAGGTGACGGTGGTTTGATCCACGCCGGCCCCGAATTCGGCATCGGCCGGCGGGACGCCATCGACCAACCGGATCAGGAAACTGGACAGGGCGGTGTCGCCGTCCAGCACGACCACGGCCGGCGAGGGATTGGCATCGCGGCCTTCGGCGTCGTTGGCTCGCGGGCTCAGCATCACGGCGCTGGGGCCGACAAAGTCGGAGCGGTCGAAAGCTCCGCGATCCACGAACACGTTTTCTCCGAAGCCACCGCCAAAGTCGACGGTCGGATCATCCACGCGCAGCTGGCCGGTGACATCGGTCGCCGGGGCCAGGATCGGCGAATCGCTGATCCCCAGGATGTTCTTGACTTCCTTCAGTTCGAAGCGTTCCAGCAGCGAACCGACCGAGCTGTCGATCGCCCGCGAGCCGGCGGCCGGATAGAAGTTCCCCAGCGCGGCGTCGCGGAACAGCGGCTCGCCCGGCTCCAATTCGATCGGGAAATCTTCCTGGCCGGCCGTAAAGCCTTGGCGGTTCTCCTGGTTGTCCTGGTAGAGATTCCCGCCCAGCACGGTGGTTGCCAGGGACGTGGCATCGATCGAAATCCCGGTGACCAGACCGGAGAGGATGTTGTTCAACAAGGTCGGGCCGGCCCGGTTTTCCACCAGGATGCCCGCCCCGCTG
>SLEY01000518.1 GCA_007124535.1 Planctomycetaceae bacterium | reverse complement strand
GGATCCCGGGAATGGTCGATGAACTCCTGTTCGGATGTTCCACAGCCCCCGACCAATAGGAGAAGGACCAGGCCGCACAGGAAATCGCGAACAGATGGCAGGTTCGATACGGTGTAACGCATAAGAAAAACGTCCTTTGGCACACAGGGAAAACCGTCAAAGAGCGAAAGCACTTGCCTCGCAGGACAAAACCTGCAAGGCAAATCGTCCAGCCGCCGCGGGAGGGCCAGCAGAAGCCATGCGGCCGCGTTACTCGGCGACCAAGGGGGCGCCTCGATCCTGAATACTCAGCGCACGGATCCACGTCTCCAGATCGATATCATCGCCGATGAACTGGACGGCCGCATCGGCGTACAACGCGTGCACACCGCCCGGATGGTAGCTGCGAGCCGCAACGTTCGGCCGGTCGCCATTGCTGGTACAGCGGATGTGGCGGTTGTTGGAGGGAGCACTGCAGAAGCTCGGTTTATCCCGCCGCCGATCGTCCAGCGCGTTTCCATTGGGCGGCAAACGGACATCGCGCGAGAAATCCCGTTGATTCCCGCCACTGAAAAATGCGCCCGTCGGGTAGGCCCACGCGCCCCGCTGGTCCCCCTCGGCGCCACTGGTCAAGATCTCGCTGACCGCAATCGTATTGCTGGTGCCGTCGAAAATGTCCGCGAAATTGGCCCCATAGTGCGCGCCGGGATGGAAAGTCGCCCGGTCAATCCCGCTCCGATCGCCCCGGTGAGCCGCACTGGAATAGGCGCTGCCCGCGCTGAAGCATGCGGCATAGCTGCCCTTGGCAAACCGCGGATTCACGCCACCACTCATCTGCCACCGCTCTTCCCGCCGAATATTCGCGCTGGGACAGACCAGCGAGCCGATAAACGTGTCCACAACCTGGGAATTGGGCTCGCCGTCTCGCGCCCGCCGACTGAAGTCGTAATCGTTGTACAGAGCTTCCTGCTCCAGAAAGTGCAGCAACAACAGCAACCAAGACGCTCGCCAACTGGTGCTGCTGCCGTTCTCCCATCGCCCCTGATCCGGCCCCCCATTACGGTGCACCCCCCCCCGGCGGAAACCGCCCGTGAGTGTCGTGGTAGTTGTGTAGGGCCACGCCGATCTGTTTGAGATTGTTGCCGCATTGGGTGCGCCGCGCCGCCTCACGCGCCGACTGAATGGCCGGCAACAACAGCGCGACCAGGATCCCGATGATCGCGATGACCACCAATAACTCGACCAGGGTGAACGCGCCCCTGGCGGATTCGGACACAGAGCGACAACGAAACCGGTTCATGCCCACGCTCCTTGAATAGATGGATTTGCATCCAGGGACCAGCGAGTATCGCAAAATCCCTTCAATCCAGAAAAAGGCGAGCAGAACTCCCACCCGCCCACAACCAGTCATTGTAACATGCGTATCACGGCCATCAAGAATCCTTTACCGCGCGCGGCAGAGATTGTCCGATATGCATCGCCCGCCCCCCCACCTTACCCCTAGTACAAGGGGGGATGGAAATACCTGCATCACGCGAAGCTGCCAAGTCTCAGATTTCGAGTTCGGGAGTCTCGCATTAGTCGTCCCGGTGCCACTCTATCGATACCCCACCCGAATACCCCGGGCTAGTACCCCGCCTGAATACCCCGCTTTGATACCCCGCCTGGTTCAAGAGATTTCTAGTACAACACGACTTCGCGGAACAACAGTTTCGAAATCGTCCTGAAAGAACACCTGGCCCGGCTGCTGGAGTTCGGCCAAGCGCCGGGGATCGGCTCGCGTCTGGGCCGTCACCAATTCGGGCGGCCGTATCGGCCGTTCTTCGCCGCCGACCGTCGCCGCAGCCAGGCACACCATCCAGACCGTTTTCGCCGTGATCGTCCGCGTGTTCATCCGAGGGCTCCTTTCGGTTGCTGCTGCAGTGTACCGCATTTCGAGTTCGGCCGCATTCCGGCAGCAGCGAATCTTTGGCGTCCATGTCTCTGACTTGGGTTTTTGCACTTCGCTGCAGCGAACCGGGGCTTGACAAAGCACGTCGGCGGGGCGAAGACAGGGGGGTGTTGGTTCCGATGTTTGCACGCCGTAAGCGGCAAACCTGCAATTATCCAAGGTGTGATTATGAAAACTGCGATCGTGACCCTGGTTTCTTCCTGGATTGGGCTGTGCGCATTCGTTTCGCCGGCGATCGGCGAAGCGGTAGCCGAGGTGGCCGGCAGCCGGCCGAACATCCTGCTGATGCTGATCGACGATTTGGGGTGGGCCGATCCTGGCTTTCATGGGGGAAATGCCGAGGTGACGCCGCGCATGGACCGTCTGGCGGGGCAAAGCGCCCATTTTCGCCAGTTTTACGTACAATCGGTGTGCGCTCCTACGCGAGCCGCGTTGCTGACCGGCCGCTATCCCTTTCGCATGTGGATGGACTGGCGCAGTGAGGATTTGGGCAAGCCGGACTACCTGGAATTGCTCGGTTTGGAACTGGCGTACAACGAACGGGGGGAAGAGACGCGGATGATCCACGGGTTGGATCCCGGCGAGCGGACGGTGGCCGACGCCCTGCAGGAAGCCGGCTATTTCACCGCCCTGATCGGCAAATGGCATCTGGGCGAGTGGTTGGAGGAACACCTGCCGATGTCGCGGGGTTTCCAGCATCAATATGGCCATTACGGATGGGGCATCGACTATAATGACTACGCGATTCCCCACAATGCCCCGGCCCGGTTCGCCGTCTACGACTGGCACCGCAACCAGCAGCCATTGAACGAGCAGGGCTATACCACGGACCTGCTGGCCAATGAGACCGTCCGCTTGCTTTCGCAGCATCCTGACGATCAGCCGTTCTTTATGTTCGTTTCCTTCAACGCCATTCACGGGCCGCTGGAGGAGATTCCTCGCTATACCGACCGTTACAACAAACGCGATGCGGCCCTGAAGTGCTTGGACGACGCGGTGGGACGGATTGTCAGCGCGGTCGAACAGCACGGCTTTGCCGACAACACCCTGATCATTCTGACCAATGACAACGGTGGCCTGCGACCGGAGTTCAACGCCCCCTACCGGGGCACGAAGAACACGAATTACGAGGGCGGCGTACGCGTGCCCTGCCTGATGCGCTTCGACGGGCGCCTGGAACCGGGCGCGGTCATCCAGGGGATGATGCACGTGATGGACCTGATGCCGACGTTCATCACGTTGGCTGGTGCGGACCCGCGGCAGGAGCGGCCGCTGGACGGTCTGGACATGACCGCGACCATCTTTGACGGCGCGTCCAGTCCCCGGCGAGAGATTGTTTTCGAGGTAAGTGAGAGTGTGCGGCCGCCGGCGATCCGATCCGGTGATTTCAAACTGATCGGCGACGAATTGTATAACCTGGCTCGGGATGAAAGCGAGACGACCGACCTTGCTGACGAACATCCGGAGATCGTCCGGAAATTACGGGCTCGTCTGGAAGAGTGGGGGAATGAGAGGCCGCCGCTGTCCGATTTGATCGGCGAGGAACCGTTGCTGATGGATCCGCCGTTGCCGTACATCTATGGTCAAGCGGAGAACCGAGCCGCGCCGGAATGGGTCAAGGAGCGGATCCGAGCGATCCGCGCCACGCAACCGACCGAATGGGCCCCGGGAGAAACGCCTTGGCCCCAGGCGCCGAAGGATGGCAAGATCATTTATACGGGGGACGGGCGTTAAGCGTGGTCGGCTTGAGGTCTCTGACCGAGCCACTCGGCCGACCGAAGGTCTCCCCTATCGGTGGAGACCTTCAGTCGGCGGTTTCGGCGGGGTCAGAGACCCGCGCCGAGCGCGCCGGCGGTTTCGGCGGGCTCGGAGACCCGCGCCGAGCGCGCCGAGCGCGCGACCCGCGGCGACCGCGGTAGATGATTTCCCGCGGGTTGCCTAAGAATCTATTTGGGGGGAAAGCACGACAAATCGGCCCCCGGACGCTATACTTCCTCAAACCGTTTTCGACGGGTCGGTTGTCCCGAATGATTGACGTGGATCGGGAATGATTCCCCCTTTTTTCCGGGGGGTAGACTTTGCGTTTCCCCCTGTTCCGTGGTGGAGAAGGAGTTTTTTGGATGAGAATCGTGGCTGCCAAACAGTTGCTCAAAGCGAATGACCAGTTAGCTTCGGAGAACCGCCAGCGTCTGGCAGCTCGGCAGATCTTTTGCATCAATCTGGTGGGTTCTCCGGGATGCGGCAAGACGACGCTGCTGGAAGGCCTCTTTCGCCAATTGGACGGGCGTCTGTCGCCGGGCGTGATCGAGGGCGATATTGCCGGACAGATCGACGCCGAGCGGATGGACGGATTGGGGGTTCCGGTCGTGCAGATCAACACCGAGGGCATGTGTCACTTGGATGCGAACATGATCGCCGCCGCCTGGGACGGTTTTTCGGCTGCGCCCTTGGACGTATTGATCATCGAGAATGTCGGCAATCTTGTCTGCACGGCCGGCTACGACTTGGGCGAGCATTTGCGGGTGGTGGTGTTGAGCGTGGCCGAGGGCGATGACAAGCTGATCAAATATCCGGCCATTTTTCAGCGCAGCGACGCTTTGGTGGTCACGAAGCGTGATCTGTTGCCGCATACGAATTTCGATATCTCGCGTGTGCGAGGGGACATGGAGCGTCTGGCCCCGCAGGCCGAGGTGTTCGAAGTCGATGCTCTCCGCGGTGACGGATTAGCGGAACTGGCGGATTGGTTGGTCAGCAGGCGGCAAGCGGCTCTGCAAGCGCCGTAGCGGCAGTTAGACCGCGAGCGGGGTGGCCGTGTCGGTTTTGCTTGGGCAGCCATCCTTATCTCCGTGATTGGTCCGCTTTGGTCGGATCGGCGGGGGTGCTAGCACTGCTAGCACCGGTTTTTTCGCGAAATGCTCGAGCAATGCATGGGAACCGGCCGGAGGACTGCTATACTGTGCCGCGCGGCGGAGGACGCCGCAACGACCGTC
>SLEY01000413.1 GCA_007124535.1 Planctomycetaceae bacterium | reverse complement strand
TGGGCACCCGCGCCGCCCCCGAAATCGTGGATGCTTTGGATATGATACGGCAGATCGGCATGCTGGACGGTCGGATTCCCACAGAAGCAGCAGGAGGAGTTGCATCATGAGTCGCATCGGGGCGTTTTTCTTCGACCAGGACGGCGTGATTATCGACACCGAGCGTGACGGTCACCGCGTGGCGTTCAATCGGACGTTCGCCGAATTCGGGCTGAACGTGGAATGGGATGTCGCGCAGTACCATGAGTTGTTGCAGGTGGGCGGGGGCAAGGAGCGGATGCGGCATTACCTGGAGACGAAAGGCTTTGGCGTGGACCTTCCCGCGGCCGAGGTCCCGGAGTTGATCCGGCGTCTGCACCGCCGCAAGACGGACGTGTTCATCCAGTTGATCGAGAGCGGCGCCCTGCCGTTGCGTCCGGGGATCCGGCGGATCATGGAAGAGGCGGTTGCCGAAGGCCTCCGGTTGGGCATCTGTACCACGGCCAATGAACGGGCGGCCCGGGCGATCGCGGGCGGGTTGCTGGCCGGGATTCCCTTCGAATTCGTGTTGGCCGGCGACGTCGTGACGAACAAGAAGCCGGATCCGGAAATCTACCGGCTGGCGTCGGAAACAAGCGGTTTGCCCCCCGAGCAATGCGTGGTCTTCGAAGATTCTCATATCGGAGCGAGGGCCGCCAAAGGCGCGGGGATGCACGTCGTGGCCACCACCAATGAGTATACCGAAGGTGAGGACCTGAGCATGGCCGATCTGATCGTCAACTGCTTGGGCGATCCCGCCGGCCCGCCCGCCCGATTTCGCCCCGGTTCCCGCAGCTGGAACTTGACCGACGGCTGCGTGCACGCCCGGGAACTGGTTACCTGGTTCCGCAGCAAGGAGTGACCATGTCGCAGTATTTGGCCGGTGTCGACGTGGGCACCAACGGCGCCCGTTGCCTGATCTTCGACCTGGCAGGCCGGCCGGTGGCGGGCCACTATTGCGAGTACGGCGCGAGCTATCCGCAACCGGGTTGGGTCGAGCAGGACGCCAACCTGTTGATCGCCCGCACCCGGGAAGCGTGCCGCCAGGCGATCGGGCGCTGGGGCGGTGATCCCCGGCAGATCGCCGCGGTCGGCTTTTCCGCCCAGCGCTCGGTCACTTGCCTGGTCGACGCCGGCGGCTCGCCCGTCCGCCCGCTGTTCTCCTGGCAAGATGCCCGCACGGGGGAACAGGTCGAGCGGCTCCGCCAAGTGATCTCGGCGGACGAATACTACGCCCAAAACGGCTTGCCCTTGGGAACCACCTGGATCATTACCAAGCTGTTATGGATGCGGGAGCATGAGCCGGAGCTGTTCGAGCGGACGGCGCGCGTGGTCCAGAACCAGGATCTGGTGCTGCGCGCCTTTGGCGCGGACGATTACTACACGGACCGGTGCTGTGCCGTGTTCTACGGCGTGTGGGATATCCATCGCGCCACCTGGAACCAACCCCTGTTGGACCGGCTGGGTTTGTGCTCCGAGTTGTTCGGGCGTCCCACAGCTCCGGGGACGCAGGTGGGGACGATCGGCCGGTCGGTGGCCGAGCAGACGGGTTTCGCCCCCGGCACGCCGTTATGCCTGGGCGCCGGCGACCAGAACTGCAGCGTGCTGGGCATGGGCGCCGTCCAGCCCGGCCTGGCCACCGTCACCCTGGGCACCGCCGGACTGGCGATCCTGGCCACGGCACGTCCGGTCAACGGGTTCGGGGGGATGATGATCACGCACCATGCTGCGCCCGGCATGTGGCAGGTCGAAGGTTTGTCGAACGCGGCCGCCGCCTCCTTGCGCTGGTTCCGCGATCTGTTTCCACCCGGGTGCTGGCAGCGGGAGGGGCCGGAGGTTGGCGATGCCTACCAGCAATTGGATCAGCTGGCGTCGCGCGTTCCGCCAGGCGGGCGGGGCCTGCTGTTCCTGCCCTACCTGGCCACGGCGGCCTCGCCCCATTGGAACGCGGACGCCCGGGCAGCTTTTGTCGGTCTGTCCTTCGCCCACGGCCGTGCCGAAATGGCCCGAGCCGTGATGGAAGGCGTCGCCCTCGAGATCCGTGATATGCTCCAGCAGTGGCGAGACGCCGGTTTGGACGCCGACAGCTTCCGCATCGGCGGCGGAGCCACCCGCTCGAAACTCTGGAACCAGATCCAAGCCGACATCTATGGACGCCCCGTCGAGACCTTGAAGGTCAGCGAATCCACCGGCTTGGGCGCCGCCTTGATGGGCGGCGTCGGCGCGGGACCCTTCGGCTCGATCCAGGAGGCCGTCGAAGCCCTGGTCCACGTGGACCAGCGGATCGATCCCCGAACCGACCATCGCGCCCGGTACGAGGACCTCTACCACGCCTATACCCAAGTCTACCGGGGCCTGGACACCAGCGGCGCCTTCGCCGGTTTGGCACGAATTCAAGCGGCTGCTGCAAATCCTCCTCAATAAGCTCGCGGGACTGCCCCCACCACCACGCGCGCCACGACTCCGAGTCCGCCAGGCGACCGTCAGGGCAAGACGTGGTCACATGAAGGAAACCCATGTCAAGCAACTTGAGCGGCATCTTCAACGACGGGATGGAAAAACCGACGCTGCTCGTTTGCCGCTCGTTTTGACCCCCGACACTGCGACACCCGGAAACCAGCGATCTTCGAGGCGGGCGTCGAGGTTCGGGTCGTCGAGCGCCTCGCGGACGTCGGTCGTCGTATTGGGGGCGCCGGTGAGCAGGCGCCGGTCGGGATCGAAAATCCAGGTGACGTCGGCATGGTCGAGGCCCCGATAGGCAGTCAGGCCAGTCGCAGCGCTGAAGACCGGGGTGAGGTATTGGACCGAATTGAATCCGGCGCGCTGCGCGACCGCCTTGATCGGCAGGTCGATGGTGCGGAGCAACTCCTTCGCCCGCTCGATCTGCACGCGTTGGATCTCCTGGTGAAACGTCCGGCCCAGCAGGGCTTTGAACTTCGGCTCCCGCGCCGCCCGCGATACGTTCACTTGCGCGAGCATGTCGCCCACGGTGCTCCGGTCGCAGGCGTGTCGGCGGATGAAGCCGATCGCCTCGGCCACGTCGGGGGCGTCGGCCGCCAGGACGTCGGTCGAGCGGCGCATGACGTTGCTCACGGACCGCCGGCCGCTTCGCAGCCACTCGACCGGTTCCCCCGTTTCGACCTCCAGCCCGTCGACGAACAGCGGCGCGGCGTCGCCGCTCCACCGGTCGCGTCCCTTGTCCAGCGCGTTGTCGACAAAATCGACAACGGCGCTCAGCCGCGCTTCGTCGCCAGCCATGCGCACCGCCTGTGCGGCAACCCGTTCGGCAACCGCAAACCGGGATGACGGCGCGATAACCCACGGCAAGAGGGTGAAAGCGAGTAGTCCGAGCACGACGTTTCGACTGCTCATGATGGTAGCCTCCTTGGTTAAAGCATTCGTGACAAGCTCACTGTCAGGATCTCCCGTTTACGGAAGCATCAGTGCCTCGCCACCGTCCCGGCTGGCAGCAGCCAAGTAGGTGGCATGGTTGATCGTCTCGCTGATGAATTGGACCGAGGCGTCCGCCATCAAGAACATCGCACCCCCGGGAGGATTGCTCCCGAAACTCACCTCGTTCCACACACCTTCGCTACCATCCGGAAGATGGTATGGTGTCGAATTCAGCGGCCTGTAGACGGTATGCCAAGTGGTCGTCCAGGTGCCTGCCTCCCCACTAATCCACGAGTCGTAAGGACCTCTTGGATGATCCGGAGCGGTTCGTCCGACGGCATGATCCCAGGAGAGTTCGCCCACCATGAACGTGTTCGATGTACCGTCATTGACGTCGCGCAGGCTAATCTCGGAGTTCCGATAGAGCATTCCTTCGAGACCGGCCGTTCCGTTGCCCTCTAATCGGTAGGGAGGGCAAACGGCGACTGGCCTGTCCAACCAAGAACATAAGATACCTTCTCCCGCTAAGTGCCGAGCGACCAAACACCGCGTCACCGGAACGCCGGTTCCAAGGCGACAAACCGCCTCTCCATCCCAACAATCGACTCGCCCCGCAACCGGCTGACTGGCCACCTCATCGCCGGAAAACTGGTCCCCTTTTCAGCCGGAATCGGCACGCTTCCCCCCCGTTCGCTTCCTGTGCACAATCAGAGCGGCAGAATCGGCGCAAATCACAATTGATTGGCCATCAAGCCCAGAAGTTGTACTGCCGCGCGTCCCCGCAGATTGGCCATTCTCGCCCGACGATCCCCATGCCCGTAAGTTGGGCATTCCTGCCGGACGATCCCCACGATGGAATGCGCAGTGAGAGATGCGTGATCCATGGGACGTTCTTGTCGATGATCATACGTCCGTCGGGCAGGAACGCCCAACCTGCGGACCGATTTAGGCGTCGCTCAAAACAACTTGACGATCTTTGTTCTCTTGTGAGACAAGACGACTAGGCAACACGTAAACGGTTCTTGCAATTGAGCAGTACGATTGAACTTGCCTAACACTGAAATCTCCAATTCATGTGGGGCATGTGCCCTCCCGGCCAAGTAACCAGTCCCTTACACTCAGTCGCTTACACTTAGTCGGTTACCTTCAGCCCCTTACACTCAAGTGTTTACACTTAGTCGAGGTACGCTCGGTCGAACAGCCGGGGGCTTGAAGGACGACTAAGAGGGACGACTAAGTGTAGAAGGACTAAGTGTAGGGGACTAAGTGTAGGGGGGGGGATTCTGCTGCCGCGCGCGGTATATTGAATCATCACCAGTTGCCGAAATCGAGTAGGTCGTCCTCGTTCAGTAAGACTGCCTGCTGGGCGGCGGTCTCCGCGGGCCGGGCCAGTACGCGGTCGAGTTGCAGCAGGGCGACCAGCAGTCGGCCCACGCCGTCGATATTGCTGTAGTAGGGTCGAGCGGGATGGCCCCGGAAGAGCCCCTGGTAATAGAGTTTCGAGACCGCG
>SLEY01000430.1 GCA_007124535.1 Planctomycetaceae bacterium | reverse complement strand
TGGATTTGTTGCTGGAATTGCGGGCGGACGCCCGCGCCCGCCGCGACTTTGCCACCGCCGATCGCATCCGTGACCGGTTGAGCGAACTGGGCATCCGCTTGGAGGATCGCCAGGAGGGTACCCGCTGGCGGCGCACCTCGACAGCCGCACCCGCGTGAGTGGCCGGGCGGTCACGGTCGGTCCTGGAGGATCATGACGCATGGAAAGCTCCCCCCCGGATTCATTGGTTCTGGGTGTCGATCCGGGCCTGCAGATTACCGGCTATGGACTGGTGTATCGCGAGGCGGGCCAGTTGCGGATCCTGGAGGCCGGGGTCCTCCGCACCCGGCGAGACCAGCCTTTGCAACAGCGACTGGCCGATCTTCACCGCGGGCTCCGCGAAGTGATCGACCACTTCCAGCCCGGCGTCATGGCCCTGGAGAACCTTTACAGCCATTATCAACGGCCGCAAACGGCGATCCTGATGGGACATGCTCGGGGGGTGATTTGTTTGGCAGCCGCCCAGATTCCGATCCCCCTGGTCCATTATGCGGCGACTCAGGTAAAGAAACTGTTGACCGGCAGTGGCCACGCGCCCAAGCGACAGATCCAGGAAGCCATTCGTCGCGAATTCGGTTTGCAGACCGCTCCGGAACCACCCGATGTCGCCGATTCGCTGGCGATCGCTGTGTGCCATCTTCATTTCAGCCGGCTCCGTCCCACAGTGCAGCGCACGGGAGACCCCCTCGGATGATCACCAAGATTTGCGGTAAATTGGTTCATGTGGATGATTATCATGCCACTCTACAGGTGGACGCTTTCGAGTACCAGGTGCTGATCCCCGAATTTGCCCGCCGCCAGTTGCAGGCCCGTTTGCAGGAGACCGTCGCCCTGCACACGATCTACTACTTGGACGGCAATCCGGCGCATGGACGGCTGACTCCGCGGTTGATCGGTTTTCTGAACGAAGTCGAGCGTGAATTCTTCGATTTGTTTTGTTCGGTGGACGGAGTCGGATCGCGAAAGGCGTTGCGAGCGATGGTTCGTCCGGTGCAGGATGTCGCCCGCTTGATCGAAGAGCAGGATGCCAAGGGGCTCGCCGCCCTGCCCGGAATTGGTCCGGCGATGGCCGAGCGGATCATTGCCAAACTACGGCGGAAGATGCCCAAGTTCGCCTTGCTGGTGGGACGCGAGGAACGGCATGAGGCCGAGGTCGAGGTGAACGTCGTGGACGAAACTTTTCAGGTGCTGGTCACGCTGGGGCACAACGAATCCGAGGCCCGCCGGTTGTTGGATGCGGCCCTCGCCAGCCGCCGCAAGTTCAAGGATGTCGAATCGCTGCTGCAAGCGGTCTACGACCAGCGAGGCGGCAGCCGTTCCTGAGCATCGTCCGGAAAGCCGGGCGCTCAACGAAATTGGCCATGGACCATCAACTCGTGTGACTTCTGGGCATAGTAGTCCGGACGCCGCTGAAACCGCTCCAACGAGGCTTCGTCGGCGAACAGATACATCTTGCCGCGGAACCACATGCCGTGCCCGCGCTGGCCCAACGCAACCACCCCATCTTCGAAGTAACGGAGCGGATCGACACCGGACAGGACGGGGCTGAAGCGGTCCGGATCGGCCAGAAAACGCCGCTGATGGCTTTCGGAGTGAAACAGATACGTGCGACCCCGATGAAACGCCCCCCACCGCGCGTCGCCCGCTTCCCACGTATCGCGATCGGCCAAGGCCACGGGGCAGTAGCCGTCCAGGGCGAGCGGGGGATCGGAAGCCGGGTTTTCGCAGGGGGACCCGGACGATGGCCGAGGCGTCGAGGCGACGAACGGATTATACGTTTCGGCTCCAAAACCGGCCGCCGCAGCCGATGGTTGACGATGTGCGGGATCCGCCGGACCCATTGGATTTGGTCCCCAAGCTGCCTGCGGTGTTTGCGAACGACCCTGCCACTCTTCCGTGTGGTTCCATGGCGATGCCGGCTGGTTGGAGGGCCAGGTCGGGTTGGGGTCCTCATTCTGCGGCGCGGCGTAGTTCGGATGTGGGGAGAATTGTTGGGAATGCTCGCCGGGCGGCGGATTCTGTTGGCGAAAGTTCACCGCATCGTGCGTATTCGGGGCCAGACTCGCAGGGTTCGCCCCGGCGGGGTTTGACGGGCTACCGGCCAGCGGCTCCCCGGGACGGGTCTCCCGCTGGCTCGCCGCGACCTGATTCAGCAACTGGATATAGCGTTCCGGATCGGGGGGAGTCACGGTTCGTAACAGCACTTGCCCCGCCGGATCGATGATCATTTCGGTGGGAAATCGGTCCACTTGGTACTCGGCTGCCAGCTGCCGAAACCTCACGCCGTCGATCTTGACGGGCACATAGTTGGCGGAAATCGCCTGGGCCACTTCCGGCCGGGGATACAGTTCCCGTTTCAGTCGCTGGCACGGTGCGCACCATTCGGAGTAGAAGTGCAACAGCACCAGGCGTTGTTGCTGTGCCGCCAACTGCTGGGCGGTGGCGATGTCCTGGTGCCAGCGTACGGCAGCCGGAGCGGGTTGGATCAGCAGCAGGACCAATGCGATGGCAAGCGCGAGTTTTCGACGGAGCATGGATTCGACCGTTTCTGACGGGCTGGAGAGATCGTGAGGGGGAAGAAACCGCATCGCAGACTTCGTATCGGCTCCGGCTCGCTGGAACTTGGAGGAACTTTGCCGATTGCAACGAATTTTACGACGCGAAGTGGTTTTTTCTGGTGGCAGGCCGGACGGGGTCTACCGCCCATCCGAGCTGAACATGGGGGGAAGGATGAGTACAGGACGTGCGAAAAGACATTTTTTTCTCGGCAGGGTGGGACATCGCTGTTGACACGTGTCGGAAGAGCGTTATGATTTGGGGTACTTGGCAGTCTTTCATGCGCCATGGCGCAGCTTCAAAACAACTAAGTTCGAGGCTTTCCCCCAGAGAGACCAGATCGAAGAGAGGTTAAGAAGCGTTATTTTGGGGGCGAGCTGGCGGGAGCCCGGGTTTTGGCCCCGCCGACACGTTGCTGCCATCTCCTTCGTAAAGCTCAGCGTCGAATCTTGCTCGGTATGGCTGGCTGCGAGCGTCCTGGATGACGGTAAGAGCCGGAGGGAGGCAACCGTGCAGCATCAACCCGAGGGACCCTGGAGAAGACCGCGCCGTTCTTGGAGAACGGCTCCGACGAAAGGCGGTTTTTGGAACGGTTCACGAGGTCGTTGGTTTGCCGAAGGTGAGCGCGTTCGTTGCGAGAGTTTGTTTTTTGCGACCCGCTGAATGAGCACGGGAGAAGGCCGTGCGGGTCGGGCAATCTTTGGTGTTCGATGGGTACGGCGCTGGCGTCGGGCCAGCGCGAGCAAACCGATCGTAGGTGGGCCGCCTTCTGTGTTTAGGCGGTGCGACGCCTGTTTCCATTTTCGTTTCTTTCTGGATGCCGAGAAAAGGCATTCTCGGTTTTTTTTGTTGGTGAAAGCTATGGCGAAGAAAAGACAACGTTCCAGGCCGGGAGGACGCCCCGGCACGCAGGGGCATGGCAACGGCCGACCCCGGCGTCGGCGTCGCCCGACCAGTAATGATCGGCCCGCCGGTGACTATGATCGCGAACGGGAAGGGGCGGAAGACAGCGATGCCCCCCTGGAACCGGGCAGTGGACTTCTCGAACTCCATCCCAACGGTTACGGATTCTTGCGCAGCCCGGCCAACAATTACTCGCGAGAACGGTCCGATCCCTTCGTGCCCGGTACCATGATCGACAAATTCGGCTTGCGCGAAGGCGTCATGGTCACCGGATCGGTCCAGCAGGCACGCCGCCAACAGGGACCTCGTCTCAAAGAAATCGGCGACGTGGACGGGATGCCCCCGGAAGAATATGTGAATGTCAAACCGTTCGACTCGCTGACGCCGATCAACCCCGACGAGTGGCTGCGATTGGAGACCGGCGCGGAGCCGTTGACCACCCGCGTGATGGATCTGCTGACACCTTTGGGGAGAGGTCAGCGAGCGCTGATTGTGGCCCCGCCCCGCACCGGCAAGACGATCCTGCTGCAGCACATTGCCAATGGGGTCGCCACGAACTACCCGGATGTGAAGCTGTTCATGCTGTTGATCGACGAGCGTCCGGAGGAAGTCACGGACATGCGGCGGAGCGTGGATGGCGAGGTGGTGGCCAGCAGCCTGGATCAGGATGTGGAGAGTCATGTGCGGCTGTCCCAGTTGATCATCGAGCGCTGCCGCCGGTTGGCCGAGATGGGCCGGGACGTGTTCCTCCTGATGGATTCGATCACGCGCTTGGCCCGGGCCTTCAATAAATGGGTGGGCAACACGGGGCGCACGATGAGCGGCGGGGTGGACATCAAGGCGATGGACGTTCCCAAAAAGCTGTTCGCCACGGCGCGCTCGTTCGAGGAAGGCGGTTCACTGACCATCGTGGGCACGGCCTTGATCGATACCGGCAGCCGCATGGACGAACTGATCTTCCAGGAGTTCAAGGGGACGGGCAACATGGAATTGGTGCTCGACCGCAAGCTGTCGGATCGCCGCATCTGGCCGGCGATCGATATCACACAATCGGGGACGCGGCGCGAGGAACTGCTGCACGATGCCGACACGCTGCATGCCGTGACGGCCTTGCGCCGCACGCTGACGACGATGCACCCCGTCGATGCGATGGAGCAGTTGACGAAACAGCTGAGCCGTTTCCCGACCAATGCGGATTTCCTGCAGTTGATCAGCGGCAAGATCTTGGTGGACTGAACCCGCGCCCCTGCCGACCTGTCCCACGGAACGGGCCATCGCCTCAGATGAATAGTGTCCAGCACCATCGGTCCCAGGCCCCTTCATCCATCGGCTGTGCGGTGGTCACGGTCAGCGACACCCGCACGTGGGAAACGGATACCGGGGGCCGCACGGTCGTGGAACGCCTGCTGGCTGCGGGACACGAAGTG
>SLEY01000177.1 GCA_007124535.1 Planctomycetaceae bacterium | reverse complement strand
AGGGGGCCACGGTCGGCGGCAGGAGTCTGGTCGACTGCTACCGCCACAACCTCGCCTTCCTTCAGGAGTTATTCGACCTCACCGGCTGACCGCGTGACGAGCCCGAGCTTGACCCGCCGTCTGCTCGAGCACCGGGGGGCCAGCAAACGGGAGGCTTCGTGCGATCCAATCCGTCCCTATCCCCACCGGCTTCTACTACGGGGGTGGGGGCGATGCCTCTCGAGTCGGTCGCTGCCGCGCACGGTCGATCGGCGTCGGGGCGGTGTCAGTCGCTGATGGTCAGGGTGCGGGGATCGTCGGTGGCCAAGCGCAACTGGACCTCACCATCGAGCAAGGCGACCGCTTCGTGGAATTCTTCGGGCGTAGCCACGCGGCGATCTTCGACGTGCGTGACCAGGGCGCCGGGCCGCATTCCGGCAGCCCAGGCGGGGGATTCGGGATGGACATCCCGCACGGCCAAGGTGCTGGCGGGCGCCCCGGATTCCAAAGCCGGTTGCAATTGATCGGGGGGCAGTACGGCGGTGGCGTAGTCGATGGTCAGTCCGCGCCAGCGGGGATCCTCCTGCTGGGCGAAAGCTCGGCGGGCCGAAGGGATATGGCGTTTGGACAACACGGCGGTGGTGCGGACCTCCCGGCCCCGCTCGCCCCGTTGGGCTCCGCGTTCCAAGGTCAATTCGACGGTTTCTCCCGGAGCCATCTTGCCCAACTCGCACATCAGCATCTGGCTGTCCCGCAAGGTCAAATTGTTCAGGCGGGTGAGGATGTCGTCTTTGCGGATATTGGCCGCAGCGGCGGGGGTGGCCGGCACGACATGAGCCACCAGCACGCCCTGACGCCCTTGCTGCTGCAGGGTCTGGCTCAGATCGCGGGGAGCCACTCCCAGGAAACCGAACTCGGGCTGCCGGCCGGCTTGGAGCGAATCGACAGTGCGGCGAAAGGATTCGTCGACGGGGATGGCGAAGCCCATGGAATCTTCAAAGCCTTCCAGGGTCGCCAGGGCGGTGGTCAGGCCGATCATTTCCCCGTCCAAATTGATCAGAGGACCGCCACTGGTTCCCATATTCAGGCGAGCGTCGGTCTGGATCAGTCCGCCGTAATCGTAAAGCATTTCGCGGGCGGGAGGCGGGTCGCTGTGCCCTTCGTCTCGGGGGATGGCGCGGCTGAGATGGGAAATCATTCCCCAGCTGGCGCTGACCTGACCGTCCCGGGCGATCTGGTAGGGATTCCCCAAGGAAATCACGAACTGGCCTTTGCGAACCTCCCGCGCATCGCCCCACGTGATCGGTTCCCAGTCGCCGCCGTCCACTTGCAAGACGGCCAGATCGGTCCAGGGATCGCCGGCGCGCACCTGATCGACGTCCAGCACCTGGACCGTTTCATTGGCGCCTTGCCCGACCAGGACGACGTACCGATTACGGCGCGGGTCTCCCAGCACGTGGTAGTTGGTCAATAGGTGGCCTTGGCGATCGATCACCACGGCGGCGGCCATTTCGGCCGGGACATGCTGGTCCGGTCCGAAGGTCGGGATTCCGCCGGTTCCCAGAGAACGGGGGCTCAGCTGGGCGTTCGATATGTCGTTCGGACCATCGGTGCGAAAGCGGGCAATGGCCACAACACTGGCTTCCGCCTTGGCGATCGCTTCCACGACCGCCCGTTCCAAGACACGAGCGGCGGAGCGCGACGCGGATTCCCGGGACGCGGCAGCGTTCGGCGGATCCTCGGCCCGCGTGACACCGCTCATCGCAACCGCCAGCAGCGCCGGCACAGCGAGCGTTCGGAAGAACCCGGCGCCCCATGCTCGGGTTCTCTCGGCGATTCCGTCAGACCATCGCATGTCGAATTCTCTTATTGCGGGCGCCCGCACGCACGGCGGGCGCGTTGGCGTATTTTGGGGAGCGGTGGGAAGCCGTCACCCCGCGTCTTCTACCGCCTTGGCGGCCGGTGCTTCACCGGCCGGCGGGACGAAACCCGTACTCTGCAAGACCTGCTCTTGGATCTGTTCCGCCACGTCGGGATTTTCGGCCAGAAACGTCCGCGCTTTTTCCTTGCCCTGGCCCAGATAGTCCTCGCCATATTTGAACCAAGCGCCGCTCCGATTGACGATCTTGTGCTGGACGCCCAGGTCCAACAGGTCCCCTTCGTAGCTGATCCCATTGGCGTGCATCATATCGAATTCGGCCACTCGGAACGGAGGCGCGACTTTGTTCTTGACCACCTTGGCCCGCACCCGCTGGCCGACCACCTCCTCGCCATCCTTCAATTGGCCGATCCGGCGGACGTCGATGCGGCAGGAGGAGTAGAACTTCAGCGCGCGGCCGCCCGGCGTCGTCTCCGGACTGCCGAACATCACCCCGATCTTCTCGCGGATCTGGTTGATGAAGATCACGGTCGTCTTGCTCTTGGCGATCGCCCCGGTCAGTTTCCGCATCGACTGACTCATCAATCGGGCCTGCAGTCCCACGTGCGAGTCACCGATTTCGCCCATCAGTTCCTGTTTGGGGATCAGGGCGGCGACGGAATCCACGATGATCACGTCCACGGCATTGGATTTGATCAGCATTTCCGCGATCTGCATGGCTTCTTCGCCGCTGGCAGGCTGGGAGACCAGCAGGGTATCCAGTTCGACCCCCAATTTTTTTCCCCAGGTGGGGTCGAAGGCATGTTCGGCATCGATAATGGCGGCGATCCCGCCTTTCTTCTGGGCTTGGGCTGCCACGTGCAGGGCCAGGGTGGTCTTCCCACTGGATTCGGGGCCAAACACCTCGATGATCCGCCCCCGCGGCAGGCCTTGCCCCCCCAACGCGATATCCAGCGACAAACTTCCGGTGGGAATCCCCGCAATCGGGCCACGCCGATCGGCGCCCAACGGCATGATCGCCCCGTCACCGAACTGCTTTTCAATCTGCTGGATCGTGGACTTCAGCTGCGGATTCCCGTCCAAGAGGGAGGCTTTGCTTGCCTTTCCACCTTCCGACTGCCCGGATGTGGCACTGCTCTTCGCGGCTTTCTTTGCCATACGATTACCCACCTTTGCTGCAAGATTCGGAAAAATCAACTCTATCAGGGACACGCCGCCCCCATAGACAGCGGGTCACGCTCGTGCCGCAAATCATAATGGATAGCCCACCCGAGCTACGGACCAATTCCCTACAGGTCGTTCGAGCTGTTCGCGTTCCCTATTACGGGGGCAATGCAACGTCAATTATGATCTGTGGCACTATGGGACGCGCCAGAGGTGTTCCTCCAGATTGTCCTGACGAGGGATGACGACCACCCCTCCCTCGCTGATCTTGAACCCGCGGGCCAGATCCTTTTCCCGATCATAGCCGATCTCCATACCCTCGGGAATCACCACATTCTTGTCAATGATGGCTCGGCGAATCCGAGCCCGTCTCCCTACATTGACCCCATCGAATAGGACAGAATCGTATACTTCGGAGAAACTGTTGACACGAACTCTGGAGCCCACCACGCTGCCTTGAACCAAGCCTCCGGAAATGATGCTGCCGGGGCAGACGATGCTATCCAGGGCTCGGCCGATGCGCCCGGATCGCGCTTCGCCTCGGAAGACGAATTTCGGTGGGGGCAGCACCCGCTGGTAGGTGCGAATGGGCCACGCATCGTCGTACAGATTCAGTTCGGGATGGACCGAAACCAAATCCATATTGGCTTCGTAGAAGGCGTCCACGGTGCCGACATCGCGCCAATACGGGGGATCTCGTCCGTCTCGATCGCGGAACGAGAAGGCGAAGACGTCATAGTTGCCAATCACGGCGGGCATGATGTCTTTGCCAAAATCATGCGAACTCTGTTCGTCGTTCGCGTCCCGGAGGAGCTGTTCGTACAGGAAGCAGGCGTTGAACACGTAGATGCCCATCGAGGCCAGGCAATGGCGATCGTCGCCGGGGATCGTGCGGGGGTTGGGACGTTTTTCTTCGAAGCCGATCACGCGCTGTTCGTTGTCGACCTGCATGACGCCGAAATGGCGGGCGTTTTCGACGTTGACGCGGACGACGCCCACGGTGACATCGGCGCCGCGTGCCTGGTGGCTCTGCAACATTTCCCCGTAGTCCATTTTGTAGATATGGTCGCCGGCCAGAACCAGAATGTGTTCCGGGGACTCGCGTTCGATGGCATAGATATTCTGGTAGACGGCATCCGCCGTGCCCTGATACCAGCCGCGGTCGATGCGTTGCTGGGGGGGGAGGATGTCCAGGAACTCGTTCATGTCCCGGCAGAAGAAACGCATCCAACCTTGGTTGATGTGCCGATCCAGACTCATCGACTTGAATTGGGTGAGCATCACCAACCGGCGGAGACCGCTGTTGACACAGTTGGAGAGGGTAAAGTCGATAATGCGATAATCGCCGCCGAAGGGAACGGCCGGTTTGGCTCGATCGCGAGTCAGGGGGTCCAGTCGTTCGCCACGGCCGCCGGCGAGAATGACGGCTAAGGTATTCTTCATGTCGCGGGTGTTTCCGTTTGGGCAGCCAGAGGCCGCCGTCCATTTCGTCCTCGTTCCGTAGCTGTCATTGTACCCGTAACCGCGCGAGACTAAAGGGCGCGCGATCCCGTGGCGCCGTCGCACCAGCGTTGCAACCAGGATTCGAGGATCAGCAGCGACCAGAGCGAGTAACCATGATTTTGCCGGCCACTTTGGTGTTGGTCGAGCATTTGGCGGACCACCTCAGGACGAAACAGCCCGCGTTGGCTCGCCTGCGTGCCCAGCAGCACATCGCGTGTGCGTTCCTTCAGTTCCCCGCGAAACCAATGTTCCAACGGTACGCCGAACCCCATCTTGCTGCGGTTCCAGATTGCCTCGGGCAGCAGGTGTCCAAAGGCATCGCGCAATAGACGCTTTCCCTTCCCACGGCGGTATTTCAAATGGATCGGCAGACTGGCGGCGAATTCGACCACCCGGTAATCCAAGAAGGGCT
>SLEY01000417.1 GCA_007124535.1 Planctomycetaceae bacterium | reverse complement strand
TCCTTCATTTGGAGGGGGGCGGGCGAGTCCATGGTCCACTGGTCCACCCCGGGCGCGTACTCGTGGGGGCTGTTCAGCATGTCGTCCAGGGTGATTTCGGTCGCCGTGTGGGCTGCCTTGCGTCCCAGCGAAGTGACGATGCTGGCCATCACCCCGCATTCGAGTTCGTCAAACGGTCGGTCCTCGCGGATCGCATCGACCAGGGCGTTCCAATGGTTCTGGTAGGGGCTGGTTTCGCCGCCCGGCGTCTCCGATTCCCAGAGCTGGTTCGCTCGGTCGAAGGTGTGCCCCGTGTATGTGCTGGACGGTCCGCCGCAATCGTTGACCCGCGCGGCAATCGCGCAACCCCGGGCGCCGTGCAGCTGGCTGGAGAAATTGAAGTGGGCTCCGGGCATGCACCGACCGTGGAGATGGAGCTTGGCCCCGTCGGCAAAGGTGTATTCGACGGCGTAGGAATCGAAGTTCTGATCGACCCAATCCCTGCGGTAATGGCGGCCGCCCAGTCCGTGCGCCTTGACCGGCCAGGCGTCTTTCATCCAGCAGCAGTGGTCGATCAAGTGGATGTAGAAATCGCTGAACACCCCGCCGCTGGCCCAGATGAACGAGTGGAATCGTCGGATCTGCCAGAGCAGTTCGCTCGGCTCCCCGGGCCACGGTTCCGAGAACACCGAACCGCCCGGACCGTGCATGCGGTAAGCCCGCATCAGATGGAGGTCGCCGAGTTCGCCATCGCCGACGCGCTGCTTGAGTTGCTGCAGGTTGCGGGCGTGGCGCGACATCAGCCCCACGGCGACTTTCAGATTCTTGGCCGCCGCCTGCTGGCCGAATTCCAGCATCCGGCGCGAAGTCGGCCCGTCGACCGTCAGCGGTTTCTCCATGAACACGTGCAGTCCCTTGGCCACGGCGTACTCGAAGTGCGGCCAGCGGAAGGCCGGCGGGGTGGCGAGGATGGCGATGTCACCCGGGTTCAGGCAGTCCAAGGCCTGTTTGTAGCCGTCGAACCCGACGAACTGCCGCTCCTCCGGCACGTCGATCTGCTGCTGGTAGCCCTCATGGGCCAGGCGGTCGTAACGCGCTTCGACCGCTCGAGTCAGGGTGCGGCGACTCGTCTGGATGCGATCCGGAAACACATCGGCCATGGCGACCAACCGGATGGGTCCTTGCGGAACCGCCAGGGCGTTGGCCACCGCGCCGGTCCCGCGAAAACCACAGCCGATCAGGGCCACTTGCAGGAGGTTGTTCTCGGCCGCATGGACGTGCGGCACGGCGCGGGCCGCCACCGCCGTGACGGCCGCAGCACGACCGGACTGCTTGAGGAACTCGCGACGTGATGGCTGGTTTGGGCAGGATTCGCTCATGGAAAGTCCCCTAAGAAATGGGTTTGCTTTTTGTGATCGAGAAAAAAGTGTCAGGACTGGGGTGTTCGGTTTCTCGCATTCGGGCGTGATTTCGCAGTTTATCGCATACCCGTTTCCGTTCCGTGACTGGTTGCCCTGAATAGCTCTCACTCTCTCTTTCCGCCCTCTGGCCCCCAACGGTCCTGCACCGGTGGGAGCCCGGTTTGGAAACCACAGCCGCGCACCTCGTGCCCCATCCTTTTCTTCCTCCCTTTGGCACAACATTGAGCCCTGCGCCGGTGGGACCGGAAATGCGGTTGCGGGGATCGGCGTAGTTGCCAAACCTCGCCTCCACCGGTGCAGGACCGGTGGGGGGCGTCATACGGGGGAGACAGGCTGGCGCGTAGTTGCCAAACCTCGCCTCCACCGGTTCGCAGGACCGGTGGGGGGACTTTTTTCTCTTCAAAACAGAATAACAGGTCTTTGCCCGGCGTGCGAGAGGTGGTGAGCAGCCACAAGTAAGAAATGGGCCTTTTTCGCCGGTTGGGTATTTGGTGCGATTCACTGACTCCCCCCATTTGCCATCTCTTAAACATTGGACACCGAATCAAACCAGCCAGCGACGCCGTGACGCATTGGATCGAACCCGTCGCTCGATGGGTGATCACCTCCGGGATGCGATGCATGAAGATGATCGGCTCCGAGGCGGTTGCGATGCGGAAGGGAGGAGAAGGCGATGCGGCTACGAGGGTAATCGTTGCCATGACGGATTTGAGGTGCGTTTTTCCGCCCTCGCGGTCAAGAAGCGACCGCGGGCCCCAGCTCAGAGCAGCGGGGCATTTCAAGAATCATCGCCAATATCCACCCCGATCGGTGCAGTAACCTGCCTCCAATAGGCGGTGGACTTCGGGGGGAGTCCGTGGGGTGAAAGCACTCCGGTTTGCAACCCGCGACGGCAGGCCGGCGTGGCTGCCCCTCACGGACTGCTGCTCAAGTCAACGACTGGCTCACATGGGCGACTTGGGGAATGCAATCATCCAAACTGCTCGGCGATCCGCTCTCCTTTCTCGAGATGATACTCCGGCCTTCCGGGATCCGCCAGGATCGCGGGGACTGGGTGCGGTTCGCGCTCCGGTGTTCGATCTGTGCCCTGGCGGAATTATACGGTGGGTGTCCCGGGCTCCGCCTGCATCGGATCGGCCTGGCGGCCTGCATGGTTTGGCTTGATGCGCATTCTTCCTCCCTTCCCGCCCCATCGGGCATTACGAATAGTCATTGGTCACTGGTCAGGGTTCAGGGCCGGGGATTTTGAACCACGAGTCAGGAAACAGGCACCAAGCACCAAGCACCAAGCACCAAGCACCAAGCACCAAGCACCAAGCACCAAGCACCAAGCACCAAGCACCGACACCTCTTTTCTTCGATCTCCGGGGGCGATGTCGGTACATGCCCTGTTTTGGTGAGGGGGGGGAAGGGAGGATCAACTGCGTGGTCGGGCTGGGATGTGCCCGAGGGTCCGCGGTGCTCGGTGGGTTTTCATTGCGGCGGATCTTTGGTGGCCGTGAGCGACCGCGATCGCCTCGCGGGGCGGGATCGATTCGTGATCGGCTGGCGGGCCAGGGCGGCGCAGCCGAGCGCGGAATGGGCCATCCACCGGTGGCGGCCACGCGCTTCCGCGGACGCTCGTCAATCAAGGGGCAAACCTCGTTCGAAAACGATTTGGCCAATTTCCCGGAGCCTCGGTGACCATTCGACGAACTCGGAGTTGGCCGACTGCATCGGCCCGTGTGTCGGTGGCAACTGGACTGCCGAGCTTCCCGCAGGCGTTTACCAGTTGCGCCGTTCGTTCGGCCTGCCCTCGGTCACCCGCCGCCACCTCTCGTGCGGAATCGACCGACCGGCCAGCCGATCCCCGATCCCCGATCCCGCTTCCTGCACGCTGCCCATTTCCCGGAAAAACATGGGAAATCGCTCGCCGAGCCACTGCTACAGCAGATCAAGCCATCGGAATCGCTAGATTATCTTGTAAACTTCTGCTAAGCGGGCTCGTCGAGTGGCGCCGTCCAACCGAAATCGTCCAGGAGGGCATACAGGCAAGGGATGACGAACAGCACGAGGACGCTCGAGGCGGCCAGACCGCCGGCGATGCTGGTGGCCAGGGGGATCAGCACCTGGGCCTGCAGACTACGCTCGCTCAGCAAAGGCAGCAGGCCGGCGATCGTGGTCAGCGAGGTCAGCAGGATGGCCCGGAACCGTTGCCGGCTGGATTGCGCTGCGGAATGCAGCGCGCTGTGACCTTGCTGGCGTTCTTTCTTGATGAACAGGACCAGCAGGATCGAGTCGTTGACGACGATTCCGGCCAGGGAGACGAAACCGAGCAGGCTGGGCATGCTGAGCGGGATGCCCAGTGCCAGGTGGGCGAAGACCACGCCGATCAGGGCCAAGGGGATCGCGACCATCACGATCAGCGGCTCGCGGTAGCTGCGGAACTGGAAGCTCAGCAGGAGGAAGACGCCCAGCAGTCCGATCAGCAGGCCGCGGAGGATCGACCGTTGGGTGGTGGCCCCTTCTTTGGGTTCGCCTTCGAACGCGACGGTGATTCCCGGGTGCTGCTGGTGCAGTTGGGGGAGGAATTCGCGGCGGAGTTGGCCGACCAGGGCCATGGTGTTGGTACGTTGCGAGTCCACATCGCCGCGGAGGGTGACGGTTCGCCGTCCATCGACGCGGGCGATCCGCGACCAGCCGCGGCGTGGTTCGACGCGGGCCACGGCGCCCAGGGGCACCCGTCCGCCGCCGGGCAGGGTCAAATGGAACTGGTCCAGATGGGCCAGGCTGTTGCGGTCTTGCTTTCGCAGTCGCACGTCGATCTCGTAGGACTCGCGCCCCACCTGGATCTCGTCCGCCGTCAGTCCTTGAAAGGCGCTGCGCAGCTGGCGGGCCAGGTTTTCCGCATCCAGCCCCAATCCGAGCGCCCCGGGGCGCAGGCGGATATTCAACTCCGGCCGACCCCGGCGCAGGTCGCTGGCCAGATCCAGGACCCCCTCGAAGGATTCGAGCCAGTCCTGCAATCGGCCGGCCGCCAGCTGGAGTTCCGGCAGTTCGTCTCCCTGCAGACGGATCTCCAGGGCTCGACCCTGGGGGCCGAAGCCGGGTTCGGTAAAGGCCAGATTGAGCACGTCCGGCAAGGAGCCCACCTCGCTCCGCCAGTCGTGCAGGAGTTCGTCCAGCCGGGCCCGCCGGCGTTCGGCTGTCAGCAGGTCCGCGGTGACCGTCGCGATGTGCGGACCTTGCTCGAAAGCGTCCGGATTGTGGTTCAATTGGACATAGACCGTTTCCACCAGCGGGCGGCCGCCCGGCTGGCGCGGTGTCCACCGCTGATCCACGCGCGCCAGCCCGCCGGTTATTCGCTCCACGATTTCTTGCGTACTCTCCAGCGGCGTCCCCGGAGCCAGGACCAGGCGCGCTTCGATCACATCTCCATCCATCTCCGGAAAGGCCTGGAAGCCCACCAGGCCGCCGGCGACCAAACCGATGGCCACCAAAAAACAACCCAGGACCGTTCCCAGCCACAGGTAGCGCCAGCGCAGCAGGAAGTCCACCGC
>SLEY01000690.1 GCA_007124535.1 Planctomycetaceae bacterium | reverse complement strand
TTGCGGAATTTCACCGGATCCCCATGATGCTGCAAACGAATCGGCCCCTTGCCATGCGCCCGATAGTCGGGTGGCCGATTGAAGTGGGTCACGCCCTGGACTTCCCAGTGATATTGCACCAGCACTCCGTTATGCAACACGGTCACATAGGCGGGGGATTCCAATTCACCGTCCTCGTCAAAACGGGGGGCGGTAAACAGGATCTGCAGTGTCTGCCACTCGCCCGGCGGGCGGCTGGCGTTAACCAAAGGTGGGGCTTGATTGTAGACCGAGGCAGCTTGACCTTCGAAATAAGTCTCGTTTTCCCAAGAATCCAGAATCTGGATCTCATAGCGATCCATCAGAAAGACGCCGCTGTTGCCCCGCCCCTGACCACCCCCCCGTACTTCGCTGGGGCTGGCGAATTCAACGTGCAGCTGTACATCACCGAAATGCTGTTTGCTCCGGATGTCCCGGTTCCGAGCGATGGCGTAGCCGTCGCGAAGTTCCCATTGGTCACCTCCTTCCCAGGCGTCCAAGTTCTCCCCGTCAAACAACACGATTGCGTCGGAAGGGGGGCCATGATTGTCGCCGGGTATCACGATCGGCGGCTCGGACCACCGGATGCCGCTGATCCAACGTTGGGCCAGGGCTGGCGAGCCGGCCCCTAAGATCAGTCCCAAGACGATCAGTCCGAGGCGATCGAAAATCGAGCCACGGTGGATTCGAATCGTCAATTCAAACTCCTTATTCATTAGGTTTGGGTAGAAAGAACACGCGGAAGCGTTCAGCTTACCACACCCTCCCCATCCCGTAAAATCCTGCAGCTGCTCAGGGTTAACTTTCCAGCTCGCGACCCAGCCCGGGCGGCTACGGTCGGTGGATTGCAAATCGGCATCGGGCCCCTCCAGCTTGGCGGACCCCCGAGTCGAGAGTCATCCTGATTCAAACGGCTCTGAGTAGGTAGTGCCAGCTCCTTTGAAAGAGGGTCGGAGTGAACCATTCCGGCGTGTTCAGTTCCCGCCCGGGCCGTCTTCGTGCAGCTTTTGGAAACGCTGATACGGTTCATCCCAGCGAGCGGGTTCCTGAGGCACGTATTCCGTTACTTCAAAGCTGTTGCGAACCAGTTCCCTGGCCTGTGCCAAGCTGCCGACCTGACCATCCGTATGGGCCTGGACCAGCACGTTTCCCAGTGCCGTGGCCTCGTCCGGGCCCGCCACGACTCGGCAATTGCAGGCGTCGGCAGCCATTTGGCAGAGCATTTGATTGCGCACCCCGCCGCCGACGATGTGGATGGTTTTTATGGGGGCCCCGGTTAGTTCGCGGAGCCAACCCAAGACGGTCCGGTACCGCAAGGCCAGACTTTCCAAGATGCAGCGGACCATCGCGCCCTCCGTTTCGGGGACCGCTTGGCCCGTGCTGCGGCACTGTTGACGAATCGCCTCCGGCATATCTTGGGGAGCGAGGAAAGCGGGGTCGTCCGGGCGGATCAGCGAAACCAGCGGCGGAGCCGTGCCTGCTGCCTGGATCAAGGTATTCCAATCATAGTCCCGGCCCTGTTGGTTCCAGATTCGCCGACACTCTTGCAACAGCCACAGGCCGGCGATGTTTTTCAGCAACCGGATCGTGTCTCCCACCCCGCCTTCATTGGTAAAATTCAGCTGGCTGCAGGTTTCGTTGATCACCGGTTGCGGGGTCTCGACACCCATCAAGGACCAAGTGCCGCTACTGATATAGCACCAGTCCGGTGCTGCCCCGGCGACACTGGCGGCGGGTACGGCCATGACCGCACTGGCCGTATCGTGGGAGCCAGGCAGCACCACATCCACATCACGCAGACCTGTCGCCTCGGCAACCGGGGCCTGCAAGGGGCCCAGCCGTGTTCCCGGGGGGACGATCGGGCCGAAGATGTGCGCGGGGAAACCGAACTGTTGGATCAGATGGGTCGACCAATCGCCGCGGAGCGGATTGTACAGTTGGGTCGTCGACACATCGGTGAACTCGTTCGCCTTCTCCCCCGTCAGCATCCAATGGAACAGGTCCGGCACCATCAGCAGCCGCTCGGCCACGTCCAGCAACGGGGACCGCTGCTGCGCCATCACCAGCAACTGGAACAAGGTATTGAATTCCATGAACTGCAGGCCGGTTTCGGCGAAGATCTTTTCGCGAGGCACCCTCGAGAAAGCTTCTTTGAAAATTCCCGAGGTACGCGGGTCCCGGTAGTGGTAGGGGTTGCCCAGCAACTCGTCGCCCCGTCCCAACAATCCGAAATCGACCCCCCACGTATCGACTCCCACGCTTGCGATGCGATCGCCGAATTCCGCCGCGGCCGCTCGCAGCCCTTGTTGGACGTGCGCCCATTGGGCCAACAGATCCCAATGCATCCGTCCGCATACGGTTACCGGGCCGTTTTCGAATCGGTAGACCTCCTGGAGCCGCAGCCGATCCGCATGCAGCAAACCGGCCACCACCCGGCCGCTGGAGGCCCCTAAATCGACTGCCAAATAGGCCCTTGTCGTAGTTGTCATTTTGTTCACTCCCGAGTCGTTTAAGGTTGCTTGGCTTCCATCCCGCGGCTGAACCGCTTGCCGGTCGCATCCTGACGGGCGCCCACCGGATCGTCAAGTAGTTGGCGGATCCGGGTGCCGATCGGCCGGCGGGTCATGTGCCCACATACTTGGCATACACGGTGCGCGCTTCGCCCACGTCGTCGGTGCCTCCGATGATGGCCCGCCCGTCGGGGAATACGGTGATCGTATACTTTTCCACCTCCAAACGCAGCAGGAACCGGTTGCGGCTGACCCGCCCCACTCGCTCCAACTCGACCGCCAGACGTTCCAGATCGATCGGGTGCCAATTGGGATAGCTCAGTTGGACCGAATTCCGGCCGCAGAGGACCGCGGTATGGCTGCCCCGAGTGCCCTCGAGCCAGGGAAATTCGCGACCCTGACAAGCCGGGCAATCCCGCAGTTCGTTCAGCGACGCCAATTGGACTTGCCGCACCCGGTTATCCCATAACTCGAACACCTGCAAGGTCCGGCTGACGGCTTCCGGATGCCCGCTCAAAATCTTCAGGGCTTCACACGCTTGGAGCGAGGCGACGAGGTTAACGATCGGGGCCAGAATCCCCGCCGTGTCACAAGTGGGGGTGGAGCCGGGCGGCGGGGGGTCCTGCATCAGGCAACGCAGGCAGGGGGTCTCTCGCGGCAGAATCGTCATGGTCTGACCCTCGGCGCCAATGCAGCCGCCATAGACCCAGGGGATATGGTATTTGAGGGCGGCATCATTCAACAGGAAGCGAGTCTCGAAATTGTCCGTGCCATCCAGGATCAGATCCACCCCGTCGATCAGCGTTCGAATATTCGTCGGGTCGACGTCGGCGACCACGGCCTGGATTTCGACCTGGGAGTTGATCTGCCGAAGTTTCGTCTCCGCAGCCACCGCTTTGGGCAACCCGGCCGCCACATCCTGCTCGTCATACAGCACCTGCCGCTGCAAATTGCTCAACTCGAGAAAATCCCGATCGACAATCCGCAACGTACCCACCCCCGCTCGGGCCAGGGTACTGGTCAACACCGAACCCAGCGCCCCGCACCCGCAGACCAGTACCCGCGATTCCCTCAAACGTCGCTGACCATCCTCTCCGATAGGCGGGTATCGCATTTGCCGGACATATCGTACCAAGTCTGGGGAAGATGTCACCGATTCCACTCGCTCCAAGTTCTTGTATCGGGCTTTGTCAGATACGGGGAACTGATGCCCCTTCCAAAGGGTTGTTCTTCCTGTTCCTGACAAAGCACTCGTGTTGGAATTCCTTTGTTTTCCGGGAAGCCGCGGGAGCTGTCAATGCCCTGTCGCTGTGGGACGGAATCTCGTCTGGTCATGCGAATTGGGTTTTGCTACAGTCTGCCGCCCGTCGCGGCAACTCGGTGGAATTGTCCGCCGGATTCGCCGGCAAGTCCCACAAGTTGTGGCTTCGATACCGCGAACCACTGGCCTTCAGGCAGATAAGGGCGTAATGATATTTTCGGATAAGTACGCATGGCTGTGGCCGCTACTGGTTCTGCTGCCGATGTTCCTGTCCGGCTGCGTGGACGGTCCGTTATACCGTCTGTGGTACCGCCGCCAATGGCTGGAGGACGAGCAATACGGTCCCACGTTGTACACTCGACTGGAAGAGCTGGAGGGACTGCGGCGGGACGTATCGCGGATGTCGATGGCTGACCAGGACCAATTGGCATTGCGGTTGAATCAGGCGGTGGTCGAGGATCCCAGCACGATTTACCGGGCGGAGGCGACTCGGACGCTGGGCTCCCTGGCGACGCCTCGGGCGGCCGAGGGGTTGCATCGTGCCATGGGGGATCCCGAACCCAGCGTGCGAAGGGCGGCATGCCAAGCGTGGGGACAACGAGGCGACGCGCAGTCGCTGCAGATGCTGGGTCAAGTGCTCCGCACGGATGACGATCTCGACGTGCGAATTACGGCGGCCCGCGAACTCGGTCGCTTTTCCGATTCGGCGGCTGTCCCCGCTTTGGGCGTGGCCCTGGACGATCCGAATCCGGCCCTTCAGCTGCGCGCCATGCGTTCGTTGGAGGAGGTGACTGGCGAGGATTTCGGCAATCACGTGCCCGCATGGCGCCAATACGTCCGGGGCGAACCCGTCGACCGTCCCGACCCCCCCTCGATGGTCACCCGCCTGTGGAATCTGTTTTAGCCCCCCAGCCCGGTCTCAACGGGCTCCCCGCTGAGCAAAACGGAAATTGCGTTTCGAATTCGGCCCGCACCAGTTCCCGGCGTCGCCGGCTGACCGTTATCAGCTCCACCGGAAGGTTATTCGTCGTTCCAATGGCCAACGTAATCTATAAGCACGCAGAGCGAGGACGCTTGGTCACATTCGATGTTCGTAACGCAAACGATGAATTCGTCCATTACATACAAACAGAGATCCCTGCGCTAACCA
>SLEY01000482.1 GCA_007124535.1 Planctomycetaceae bacterium | reverse complement strand
TCCCCCGAGAGGCTGCCGGGCTTATTGACTCTTTCCCAGATACAGGACGAGAGTGGAGCGGGGGCCGAGTTCGACTTGTCCGGTCAGATCGATCGTTTCGCCGCTGGCGAGGTTCAATGCCCGGCTTTTGTCCGAGTCCACATCGACCACAAACGTTTGCTCCCGGTACGTGCCTTCCACCGTCGTATTCATCGCTACCAGGTACTCGCCGAAGCGCACTTGGTAAAAATCCGCCATGCTGCTGCGCTCGTCACTGCCGATCCATTGATCACCGCCGGCTTCACTGACCGCGTTGACGGAGCCCGGAGGCGACCCCGCCGCCTCGATCAGATCGAGCGGAGGAGCCGCGGCCGGCCGTTGGCGGCCGCCGAGCACGTTCTCGCGGCCGCCGGGCAGTTGATCGGGGATCGTGTAGGTGTGTTCGGCGGCGTTGAATTTGGTGTCGACTTTGACGGTCGCGATCCGCTCGATTTGAGGCGTGGTGTAATGAATACGGCCATACGGGACAATGCCCGCTTTGTCCAAGAAGAACGAACCGCTGATCATTGCCTCACCGTGTTTGGCTGCGAACACGGCCAAGTCCTCATCGGCCCACGCGAAGTCTTCGTGGCCGGGTTCCATCGGCAAACGATGGTTGGTGGGGAGCAGTTGCTTGACCGTACGATAAGCCTCGATACGCGGGATGATCTGATTGATCCTCGGTGTTGCCTCGGCGAACACGCGCCCCTGCTCCAGGTAGAGTTCCGCGATGCGCAACGAGATCGGATCCTGCAAAACGGCGGCCTGAATAAAAGGGCTGCCGGTGTACCTGATCAGTCCGGGATAGGCGACGGAGCGGCCGCGCCAGCCGTAAACCACCGGGGCTCGCAGGACCGCGTAGCCGGCTCCATCGTTGGCGGGCCGTCGGGTCATCGTGGCCCGCGCCTCGGCCAATTGGCGGACCCGTTCGGTGAATTTCTCGTCGCCGATTTCCGCAGCCAGCCGGGCGTTGCGGGAGGGGGCTCCTTCCCCGTAACTGGTGCCCAAGCCGACCTCTCTCGCATTTCCCTTGTAACTGACCACATAATACGGATAGCCCGCATCGGCGACGGCCCGGACCCATTCATGGCGCGGCCAGGCCGAGTAAAACGGCTCCATCCCGATGGTCTCATACAGATAACGCAACGCGGCTTCTTCCGGCATTGCCAGCTCCGGAGAGAGTATCTGCAGAGCGCGGTTCATGCGATAAATCGCCCGGTCCACCGATTCCACTTGGTTCGCCACCCGCCGGCGGGTGCCTTCGCTCTCCGATCGCCGCCACTCGAGCGCGTCCTGGAAAAACTTGGCATAGACGTGACGCCGGGATACATAGGCGTATCCCAAGCCGCGTTCTCCTTCGAACCGCTGATCGAGGAAGCCCATTTCCTCAAAGGCGCCGGACACCTGGACGAAGGCAATGGCAAGTTTGCCATGGAGATGCCAACTGTCAGTCCACGACGGCCCTTGGCCGCTGCGAGCCTCGTTGCGAATGGACGCGTCGATCGTATCCCGCACGATCCGCACGATTTCCTCATCCCTGTAGTGATCCGACCACTCGGCGTGGTAGGCTTGTGCCAGCGACTCCAGACCGCGATAATCCTCCGCGCTCAGCCCTCTTCTTTCCACCAGATCCGCAATCAGGTCCAGGGCATCGTTCATCAGTTTCTCTTCCACAGAAAGGTCCTGCGGCGCCGGCCGGTTCGGGCCCCATTCAAAAGGCTCGCCCTGTGGCTCATCATCAGCGAAGTGCGAGAACGGCTCGGTGTGCGTGTAGGCGGCATAAATACCCTGGCTGGGCTTGAACATCGGACGCTCGAACTCGCTGCCCACGGCTTGGATCTGAAGGGTGACCTCGGATCGCCCTTGGGTCATTTCGCGCGGGATGGGATAAGTTGCGTAGATAAAGCGCCCGGGAAACGGGCCGTTCGCAACACCCAACGGCCCCCCGGCGACGCCGCCGGCGAACTCCCATAGAGGAGTCCATGCAGCATTGTCCCCGGTCCGATGCATGCTGATGGCCGGAGCAGCGACCCAGCGCCCGTCTTTGTCACGCAAGTAAAGAGGACTCATGACGTTGTCCGATCCCCACAGTTTGACGGTCAGATAATTTTTCTGATCCGGTTCGCACTTCATCACAAAGCGCATCCAGCCCCCCTCCCAGCTATCGGCCACCGGCAGCAGCCGGCGGGAGGGCTGATTCAGCCCCGGCCGGTACGCCAGCGCCGGCTGGTACGCCTCGGGGTAGGGGAGGTTGCCGATCCGCACCTGCGCAATAAAGAACCTTCCGGTGCGCGACCGGCCTGAATCCCGTCCGCGAGCGACGATCCTGACGTGCCGCACCTGAACCGGATCGAACTCGCAGGTTTCGAAATGACCGCTTCCCCGGCGCCAGCTTGCGCCCTCGTACACACGCTCCCACCTCTCGCCATCGGAACTGGCGTGTATTTCGAAAAAGAAGGTTTGGCCCCGCCCCCAGGCGATCTCGACCCGGTCGATTTCCGTGAGTTCGCTCAATGCGTATTCGATCCATTCGCCGTTGTTGTGAACAGCCCACTCACCGTTTTCGGTCAACGTAGCCTGCGGAGCCGTACCGTCTGTTGCGGTGACCGACTGCACGTACGGGCCGTCTACGGCGATCGGAATCTCCTCCGGAATCTCGCTGTTTTCACTGATGAACCGGTGTGCTTGTTCGGATTCACGGTCTCCGAAATTGATAGAATCCAGAGCATCGCGCGCACCGGCCGTACCGGCCAAGTGGAAACCTGCCAAGCCCCCAACAACGACAACCAACGTCATCTTTAGAAACTCTGAATGAGATCCAATTGTTCCGCTGCTCTTCTCGAGTTTTGTTTTTTTCAAAATGATTAATTTCCCTTCATCTTAATTTGTTTTCTCCGCACGAATTTCGCCGTCCGCCTGTTCCTCGACCAGTGACAGCGTAACAGCCGCCCGGTCTTCTTCACCATCCATACCTTCCGCCTGCCAGCGGTGGACCCGACCGTCGGCCAGCTCCACCCGCACCGTATCCGGTCCGTCGGCCGCAACGCTCTGAATCTGCCGGTCCGCTTTGTCTTCCTGCACTTCGATCAGGGTGACAAATGCCGCTTCCCGCCCTTCTGTCCGACCGGCGCTGTAGGTGCTCCAACTGTGCGTATTGGCGCCTACCATATGCCCGCGTTCTTCGGGCCAGGCAGTATGGACATCGATGACCATCGAGTCAATTTATTCCCTTCATGTTCCCGCATCAAGCACAAAAACCTTTGATGAGGCCGGTGGAATTACGGCATCTTCCAGCTCCTGCCGTTCCCCGGTCAAAAGCTCGGTCGCCATCTTGCCCCGCATGTCACCGGGCACCTGGTAGTCAAAACTCTCCTCTTCCGACCCATTCATGGCCACAAAATAGGGGCCGTAACGCATCGTGCTGAGTTCCAGAGGCCCGCCTGGAGTGTCCATGCTGGTGGCGGTGATTGCTTTTGCAGGAACTACGGATGGGATGATAGGAAACATTGTTTTCCCGACCTGACAGGAATCACGGTTCCGCGAGGCGTTGCGACTGATTGCGCTCGCCCTGGTCGATGAGGGGGCCGCGGCTGTGGATTTCGCCGTCGTGGGCGTATGGCGTGAGGTGGACGGGATGCGGTGTGAGATTCCGCAGCACGATGTCGTCGACCTGGAAGATCCGCAGGTTGAAATCCGCGTCGTCCCTGTAGGTAACGGAAAGATAGAGGTACTTGAGGTCGAACTCCTGAGCGGCCTGGAACGTCTGGCGGATCTGCCGACGGTCCCTGACGCCACGTCCGCTGGCGTTGGTCGCGACGCCGGACACGTCCACCGTCTGTGCGTCGGGGAACGCGAGCCCGGCCGCGTCAAACGCGCTGACCGTATTGGCACGCACGGCCCCCGGTGCGATCAGCATCACCGCCGCCAGAACCACCGGCCAGATCCCCGCCGGCAGACGATACGCTCCATGCCTCGTGTTCGTCTTCATCAATCAACTCCTGTCCATGATCGCAACAACGCGGCCAACTGCTGGCCGCTTCACGACCAACGCACTCGATGGCGCGGGAGGATGCAAGGCAAAATCGACAGAAACTGCCGCAGGCGACGCGGGGGCATCAGTCGGCGTCGTCGGGCTCCTGGAGCTTGTAGAGCATCAGCGCGCTGGGCTCGGGCACGGCGCCGTCACGGCGACGGTCGCGGTTGACCGGCAGGGTTTCCCAGCGAAGGTAGTAGCGGGCACCGTATTCCGTGCTTTCGCCCTGGTCCCGCGACCAGCGCACCTGCATGCGGGAACCGTCGGCGTGGGTGAAGTCGGAAGCGGGCTCGCGAAGCTCGGCGGGCTTGAGGTAGCCGCGCGGCGGAAGCGTGCCCACCGGCTTGAGTGTGTCCGGATCGAGCTTCCACACGCCCGACCCGTGCTTCTGGTGATAGTAGGGCTGCGAGAGATAGCCGTCGTCGGTCGGCTCGACCCTGCCTGCCCTCACCTTTGAGGGGATCGCCCCCCGGCCACCGAAACCCCACCGCCAGTCCCAGTCGCTGGTCTGGTAGATCTTCCAGGCGTCACCTTCCCGGCGTGCGTTGTAGATCTGGCTGTGGCCGGCGTCGTCGTAGTTGTGGTAATGGATGATGGGCCGATGCTCGGCGTCGAATCCCACGCCGAAGCCCATGTTGATCAGCCCCTCGCCCGGCGGCACCGGATCGATCACCACCCCCTCGGTCTCCCGCGTGATCGGCAACGTGACCACATCGCCGGCCGCGGTCTTCCAGTGCTCCAGATCCGCGCTCCAGACGTAGGAAATGTTGTGGTTGGTCACCGCGTCAGGCGTCACACGCCACATGAATGCGATGTGAAAATTCCCGTCCGGACCACGGTTCGGCCCGCTCGGGTAGACGTTCACCTTGCCCTGGCCGTCGAACAGCGGCTCGTCGAG
>SLEY01000114.1 GCA_007124535.1 Planctomycetaceae bacterium | reverse complement strand
GTTGGGCCACGGTCGATGGGAACACATGCTCGACACGACTCATCGATCCCACATGATTTCCCCCTGGGTGTTTGAACAGGTGGTCGTTCCCATCGTACCCCATGCCGAGCTGTGGAAGTGAGACGCCGACGAGGTTGCCACTCAGCAATGCATGAAAAAGGAGACCGAAAATGAACATGGTCCCACTGCGGTTACTGGCCGCGGGCGTGCTGGTTTCCCTGCCGGCGACGCTGACCGATGGCGGAGAGTGTCCCCCGTCCGAATATGCTCGAGCGCTGCTGGAAGCGGGCGGGCAAACGGGCATCGAGTTGAAGATGGCCGCGGACCTTGACCACCCCGAAGCGTTCCGCGTCACCCGCGAGGGCGGCCGGACGCAGATCGAAGCAGCCACCCCGGCCGGATGGATCTACGGAGCCCAGTCCGTGGTGCGCGACGATGCGCGGGCCGGGCGGGTGGAACAGCCCGACTTCGATATCCGCGGCGCGACCCTGTGGCTGGGCGGTACCGTCAGCGGAGGCGCCATCGCCCCGTATCACTCGGGCTTCGACGCCCAGCGGCTGCCATGGTTCTTCGATCAGGCCTTCATGACCCGCTACCTGGACGCCCTGGCAGCCGCCCGGTACAACACCCTGTTCCTTTGGGCCAGCCATCCGTTTCCCTATATCCTGGAGTTGCCCGAGTACCCCGGCGCCACGAAGCTCAGCCCCGAGCAATTGCGGCAGAATCAGGAGCAGTTCCGCTGGTTCGCTTCGGAGTGCGCCCAGCGCAACATCCGGGCACTGTTGCACTTCTACAACATCCATCTCCCCGACGGGTTGGCCGAGCAGATGAAGGCCCATCCAAGTTGGGGCGCCAGTGCGGTGAGAGTTCCCACTCCGGAAATCGCCCGGTACTATCGGTACGTCCTGGACCGGTATTTCCGGGAATTCGAGAATGTCGGGCTGTACATCTGCCCCGGCGAGACGCTGGGAACCTTGCACCAATTGGCATGGTTTCGGGACGTCATCTTTGCGGCTGCGCGCGAAAGCGGCAAGAATCCGCTGCTGGTGCTGCGCGACTGGACGATGGACATGGGCTTCCGCTCGCAGATCCGCGGGCTGTATGAGAACTGCTACTCGGAACTGAAGCACAACGACGAGACATTCACCAGCCCCGTGCCCGACCGCCGCCACGAGCAGTGGCGCGGCGTGCTGAAGGGGCATATCGTGAACCTGCACGGCCCGCCGATGGACCTGCAGCCCATGCGGTGGGGCAGCCCCGTGTTGATCCGCGAGACGGCCGGCGAGTGGCGGAACCTGGGTTTCGCCAAGGGGGCGAAAATCTACGGCCTGAGTTGCTTCGACTGGCCCATTACCCAGGACAAGCTGGAACCCGGCCAATTCGGCTACCGCGAGCAGGTCGAAGGACCGGCGCTCCTGTCGCTCGACCGCGACGCGATCTACCTCGACGCCTTCGGCCGGTACCTTTGGAAAGTGGACCGCGACGAGCAGGCCGAACGCCAATACTGGAAGGATTACCTGGTAGCGAAGTTCCAATCGGAGCGGGCCGGCGAGGCGCCGTACCGCTGGTACGTGCTCACCGGCCCCATCAGCCCCGGCATGCAGAACGTTACGGCCGTGAGGTTCGGCAATTTCTGGGCCACGGTGATGCTCCAGAACCAGGGCGTCGACCAGATCCTCGCCGCCCGCAGACGCATCGACGACGTGCCCCTGACGCTCACGCGACCGGCGGGACTTACCGGGCAGATGTATTACTCGCAGCCGGTAGACCGGTTGTTCTTCGAACGGTACAAGGCCCGACACCATCTGCCCGGGTTGACCGAGCGGCTGTCGATGCCCGTGGCGCAGTACGCCGCCGAGTTGTCGGCCGGGCGGGAGGTGACCGACGCCATGACGCCGGACAAGGTGTGCGACCTGCTGTGCGAGTTGGCCGCCGAGGCGCTGGAAGCGGCCCGCGAGGCGTACGCCGCGGCCGACGATCCCGGCGCGAAGGACGAGCTGGCCCGCTTCGTCACCGACAGCCAGATGTACGTGCTGGCCACCGAGGCGTTGCGGCACAAGGTACAGGCGGCCATCCTCAAAGCGCGCATGGCTCACACCGGCCGCGCCGACTTGGCCGAGCCGTTCCGCGAGCACATGGAACGGTCGGTGGCCGCGTACGAAAGACTGGCCGAATTGACCGCCCGGACTTACCGCAACGCCAACGACCTGATGGGCCGCCACTGGAGCCGAGAAGGGCTGGCGGAGTTCCGCAACGACTTGGCGGCTCAGGTCGCATGGCTCGAAGACTTCCAGCCGCTGCCGGAAGGGGCGATCCGCGTCGAGGCCGAGGCAATGAGCGGTCCGTGGCGGATCGGCAGCGACCGGTACACGGGGTTTTCGGGCACGGGCTATGCCGCGTCGTATTATGCGGCGGCTACGGCGGAGCCCGACCCGATGACGGCATCGGTGCGGATTCCGGCCGACGGCGAATACAGCGTGTGGGTTCGCGCACTGGTGGGCGGGGAGCACCAAGACCGCGCGCTGGCCGTCCAGGTGGCGTCGCGCCGCTTCGAGGCCACGCACGCGGGCGAGGGCCCCGGGGACGGCGCGTTCACCTGGGAACGGGCTGGCAGCATCCGACTGCCCGCCGGCGCTGTCGAACTGAAGATCCATCCCGTGGGCAAGCGTCATCCCGCGGCCGATGCCATCCTCCTCACACCCGACGCGTATTGGAAGCCGGACGCTTCCCGGCCGTTGAAACCGTGACGCAGACGTGACCGCATCAGCAACAACCCGTATGTCCTCGGAAAATCAGGAGAAACCCATGACGACTACCATGACGAGTAACCAACTTCGACGCCAGGCATTGGCCCTGGCAAGCCTGGGCGCGCTGGCGGCGATGCTCGTTGTCAGCGGCGCCAGCGCCGACGAGCGAGCGCTGCAGCCGCTGCTCGAAAAGATCGACGCGGAGCTGTACGCGCAGAGCGAGGCCGACGTGCGCGCGTGGCTCGACGCGATGATCGAGCGCTACGGCGAGTTCGGCGTGTATCCCGACCACCTGGGCCGGCAGGTGCGGTTCGGCGACGATCGGGCGCAGGTCAATTTCGGCGACGGCTGGGCGGCCGAGGCGCCGGCCATGTTCTTCCGCGCCTACGAAATGCTGGGCGAAGAGAAATACCTGGACGCGGCGCTCAAGTTCTGCGATTTCCTGCTGCAAGTGCAGCAGCCGGAGGGCCACTTCCCCGGCAGCGCCACGGTGGAACGCGGGGGCCATGTCAGCCGGCCCCGCGACGGCACCGCCCGCCTGCAAGACCGCTACCAGTATCCCTACTTCGCGCTGCTGTTGTACGCCCACCGGCTGACGGGCGAGGAGAAGTACTTGGAGGCCGCCCGGCGGAATGCCGATCTGCTGTTCGCCATCCAGAATCCCTTGGAGGACGACTTCTGGCGCGGCGCGTGGCCCGACGAATTTCCGGTGGCTTGGCTGGAAGAAGGCAGCCCGAAACGGACGGTTGCCGGGGGTTTCGGCGTGCGGGTGGGATACGCGCACAACGACTATGCCACCTACGACGCCTACCGCACGATGGTGATGATGTACCACGTCACGGGCGACGAGAAGTACATCCGGCGGATCGAACGGCTGCCGCAGTGGCTGTTCGACGGCCAGCTGGGGCTGGGCAACGTACGCGGCTGGAACGAGGAGTACGGAGCGGAGAACGAGCCGACTTGGGCGCGCCGCTTCGAGTCCACGCTGATCGACCCGCGGAACTTCAACCGGTTCGTCGCCCCGATGCTCATCCAGTTCTACGCCGTTACCGGCAACGAGGCGTACCGGAATCTGCTTCAGGAAAGCGTCGATTGGCTCCGGTCGGTGGAGCATCCGCCGGAAAACGCGGAACCCGAGTATCCCGGTGGCGACGGGTGGGAATACGTCTATGTCCGCGATGCGTCGCCGCCAGCGCTTCAGGTCCGGCGGCCGATCGGCGGATGGTCGTACAAGTATGCGTACGACGGCCGGGAAGCGCACAGCGGCGACTACCGCGACCAGCTCGGCGGCCCGGTCCTGCGTGGCATGGGCCTGCACGTGTATCTGGAGCGGGTCCAGGATGTGTACGATCTGATCGACGCGGGAGGGCTGGAAGCGCTGCGCTGCTGGTTTGGTCCTCGACCCACGCGTTACAGCGGTCCGCAGTACCTTGCCGCCCGCATCGAAGCCGCGCGGCGCGCCACCGAGGAAGACTGGGAAGCCTTGCTGATGGCCCTGCCCGGGGAAGAGGGCGACGTTCACGACCGTGTGAAAGGGAGGTTCTTGGATCGTGTCCGCAAACGCCCGATGGCCCCCGATAGCGACCACCTGGGCGACCAGTCGCCGCCGTTCGACGCCACCGGGTTGGCGCGCCAGGTCTGGCGGCCGAACCCGGGCCGCAGCCCGTACAAGCCGACGTGGGGCTGGGCTACCTGGCAGTACGTCTGGGACGTGCGGCTGGCGCTGGGCAAGATCGACGTGGCGACCGCGGCCGCCGGTGGACGCGGCTTCGAGGCCGAAGGCCCACCGACGACCTTCTTCGAGCCGTGGGACGTGCGCGGCGATTGGACCGTACGCGCCATCCAGGTGGATGACTGGCTGGCGATCCCCCTGCGCGATCTTTCCGCGCCGGCGACCGGTGTCCGGCTTACTCCCGAAGCTGTCACTCTCGAGCCGGGGCAGACCCGGGTGGTCGAGGCGGCCGTCGAACCGGAAACCGCCAGCTACCGGACGATGACTTGGAAGTCGAGCAACCCGGCCGTAGCCACCGTGGGCCCGCGCATGTTGGACGACATTGACCCGAAAAAGACGCGTCCCACCTACCGCACTGCGGGCGAAATTGTCATCACCGGAATCGCCCCGGGCACGGCGCAGATCACCGCCACCACGACCGATGGCGGCCACACAGCCACTTGCAAAGTGCGCGTGGCCGGGGCAAACTAG
>SLEY01000244.1 GCA_007124535.1 Planctomycetaceae bacterium | reverse complement strand
TGTGTGAAAGTGGAAAAGACGCGAAGCGTCTAAACCGTGCGTTCCCACGCAGAAGCGTGGGAACGATGCAAGCGTCTAAACCGTGCGTTCCCACGCAGAAGCGTGGGAACGATGCATCTCCCAAAAAAATACCCCCATAATGAGGTTACCTCAACGTCAAGCAACTCGTCGCTCGTGATGCCATCCGTTTTTCGGAATTCGGAATCACCAACAAGAGAATAAACCCTCAGCAGCCGTTAAGGTTCTGCGGCGTTAGAGTTCTTCGGCATCGCCTTCGAACACCGGCTCCCTGGCCTGAACCGTCCGGAGGGGACCGGTCAACTCGATCACCAGGGAATCGGTCGGTTCCTCGACTGTGACCTTCAGGGGCGTGGATTCCAGGTCGGTGTAGTCTTCCGGGATCAGCGAGACGCTATCGAAGCCGACCATTTGTTCCATCATCACGATGGCCGGATGGGTACCCACCAGACAGCCATCCCCTTCTTCCCAGGTAGACAGTGTGAATCGGCCGGTTTCGGGATCGATCGATCCGGTGGCAGCCCGTCCTTCAGAGGGGATAACTTGAATGAAGCCCGGCACGCCCGAAGCGAGCGGCTCACCATCGATCTGTACTTGGCCCGAAACAGGCACGATATCGGGGGAGGAATCCCCACAACCGAGTGCCAAAGGAAGTAACGCGACAGTCAGAATCACGATCCCGACCCGCACCAACTGGAACGCTTCGTTCATGCAGTTAATCTCCTGCAGCCTGAAAGGAAAACCGCGGCATTCTCGGTGAATGGACCGCGGAGGGGGCGGGGGATGCCGCGGCAAACTGATAACCTCGTACATCCCACCCACCATATCTCGCAACACATTTAACAGAATACTCATTAACAGTTGCCGAGGCAAGGAGCAATCGTGCGGGGCGGGGCATCGAGAGGATACGAAAAAGCATTCTGTGGTCCTCGGCTGTCGATAGCGGCGCGTTCCCCAAGGATTCTAAGGCAACCCGCAGGAAATAATCTACCGCGTTCGGCGAGGGTCCCCCCGTTCCCCGTTCGGCGCGGGTCTCCGACCCCGCCTCCGCATTCGGCGCGGGTCTCCGACCCCGCCTCCGCATTCGGCGCGGGTCTCCGACCCTGCCTCCGCGTTCGGCGCGGGTCTTCGACCCCGCCGAAACCGCCGACCGAAGGTCTCCCGCGATAGGGGAGACCTTCGATCCGCCGAGTGGCTCGGTCAGAGACCGGCCACATCGCTGCGGGTGATCATTTCTTGCGGCTTGCCTAATCGCACGTCGGGGGATCCGTGAGGTCGGTAGGACCGGCGGCTGCCGAAGCGTCGGCAGCTGCTGTGGCGGTTTGGCAGGTCTGAAGCACCTGCCGGATGACACGGAACAGTTCCTGCATCCGGATCGGTTTGGAGACGTACCCGTCCATCCCTGCCTGAAGGCATTGCTCGCGATCCCCCTTCATGGCGTGGGCGGTCATGGCTATGATGGGCAGGTGTTTGCCGGTGCTTCGTTCCTCGCGACGGATTGCCCGAGTGGCATCCAACCCGTCCATCTCCGGCATTTGGACGTCCATCAGGATCAGGTCGAAGCGATCGGCGCGCAGCCGGTCCAGGGCTTCGACACCGCTGTTGGCGACCAGCACCTGATGGCCGTGTTTTTCCAGGACGGCCACCGCCAGCCGCTGGTTCAGGGGACTATCTTCGGCCAGCAGGATCTTCAGGCTGTCCAGCGGAGGCCCGGCGTCCTTGCCGACCGGTTCCGGCTCCTCGTCCGGGGTGGTGATTCCGAGTGCGGCCACGATCGCATCGAATAATTCCGATTGCTTGACGGGTTTCATCAGTTGGGCGGAGACCACGTGGGGCAGGGGATCGCCGAATTCCCGGGGATTTCCCGAGGTCAGCATGATCATGGGCGTGCCCTCCAGATCGGGGTCCTCCTGGATGCGTTCGGCGAAGGCGAGGCCATCGACGTTGGGCATGTGCAGGTCGCTCAGGATCAAGGCGAACGGTTCGCCTTGATCCTGAGCTTCGCGGAGGCGAGGCAGGGCCGACTCGGCGCCGGCGGCCAGGGCGGGTTTCATCGTCCAGTTGTTCAGGATCTGCTCCAGGATGCGGCGGTTGGTGGCGTTATCGTCCACCACCAGGACCCGCGTCCCGCGGAGGGCGGTGGGCGAGCGCCGTGGTCGGGTTCCACTGCCGGGCGGCGGCAGATCGAACCGGGCGGTGAAGCGAAAGGTGCTTCCGCGTTTGAGTTGGGTGTCCAGCCAGATCTTGCCTCCCATCAATTCGACCAGTTTGGAGGAGATGGTCAATCCCAACCCGGTGCCTCCGAAACGTCGTGCGGGGGTCGTATCGGCTTGTTCAAACGCCCCGAAAATCGCCGCTTGCTTGTCGCGGGCGATCCCCACGCCCGTGTCGGAGATGCTGAACAGCAGGCGGGTCTCTTGTTCGGTTCGCGATTCGCAGCGGACATCCAAAACCACTTCGCCTCGTTCGGTGAATTTGATTCCGTTGCCGACTAGGTTCAAGATGATTTGTCGGAGGCGCCCGCCATCGCCCACGACCATCCGGGGCACCTCGGGATGGATGCGGCTGGCCAGTTCCAGACCCTGGCGATGGGCCTGGGCGCCCAGGGCCTTCATGGCGTTTCCCAGGCTTTCGTACAGATCGAAGGGAGTGTGGTCCAGCGTCAGCTTGCCGGCTTCGATCCGCGAGAAATCCAGGATATCATTGATCAGCGCCAGCAGGGCTTCGCCCGATTGTGCCACCACGTCCAAGTAGTCGTGCACCACGGGCGGCAATTCACTGGCCAGGGCCAATTCGGTCATACCCAAAATGGCGTTCAGGGGAGTCCGGATCTCGTGGCTCATATTGGCCAGGAAGGCGCTCTTGGCGCGGTTGGCCGCCTCGGCTGCCTCCTTGGCGGCATACAATTGCGATTCGATCCGTTTGCGTTCGATGGCGTAGCGCAAGGCACGTTCCAAGTTGCCGCTGTCGATATCCCCTTTGACCAAATAGTCCTGCGCGCCTTCCTGAACCGCCTCCAGGGCCAGCGATTCATCTCCCACCCCGCTGACGACGATGATGGCCGACCCGGCAGCGGGACCGCGCACACGCCGGAACGTGTCCAGCCCCCAGCTGTCGGGCAGACCGAGATCGACCAGCACGGCATCGAAGGATTCCTGGTCCAGGCGTTGCAGGCTTTCGGCCAGCGTCGCGGCGTGTTCCAGCCGGATGAGGTTGGGCCGCACGTCGCGGAGGTATTCCCGAATCAAATCCGCGTCGCCCGGGTTGTCTTCGATCAACAAGATCTTTGAGGAAGCACTCATGCGTTCAGATTCCCTGCCGGGGAACAGCCCCCTTATTCCGGTGGAAGTGACACGATACTGAACCAGAAGGTGTCGATGGAGCGGACCACGTGCAGGAACTGATCCAGATCCATCGGCTTGGTGACGTAGCAGTTGGCGTTCAGATTGTAGGCGCTGAGGATATCCTGTTCTTGTTTGGATGTGGTGAGGACCACCACCGGGATGCGTTTCAGGTCGTGATCGGCTTTGATCTCCTGCAGCACCTCGCGCCCGTCCTTACGGGGCAGGTTGAGGTCCAGGAGGATCAGGTCGGGCCGGGGGGCCCGGGCATGCCGACCCTGCCGGCGCAGAAACGCCAACGCCTCGACCCCGTCCGGCATCACGTGCAGTTCGTTGCAGACCTTGTTGTCCCGCAAGGCCTCGCGGACCAGATCCGCATCCCCCGGATTATCCTCGACCAACAAGATCGTGATGATGTGGGCTGCCATGATTCTCCCTCGCTTGCGGAGGTTCAGGGATGGTGAAAAAGAACGTCGAGCCGCGGCCAGATTCCGATTCTACCCAAATGCTTCCGCCATGGCGTTCGACGATCCGCTTGCAAACGGCCAAACCGATGCCGGTTCCGGAATACTCGCCGCGGCCATGCAGCCGCTGGAAGATCACGAACACGCGTTCCCGGTACTGGGGTTCGATGCCGATGCCATTGTCCCGGACCGAAAACACCCACTGTCCGTCTTGGGGTCGGGCGGAGGCGTGGATCCGCGGCGGGCGGTCGCTCCGGTACTTGACGGCGTTGCCGATCAGGTTTTGAAACAACTGCACCACTTGGGCGAAATCCGCCGTCACCCGAGGCAACGGATCGCAGGTCACCTGGGCGCCCGTCTCCTCGATCACCTTCCTCAGATTCGCCACGGCTTCCGCCCAGGCCTGCTCGCAATCGATCGGCCCCACCGGCTTGCCCCGCGTCATCACTCGGGAGTATTCCAACAGATCGTTGATCATCCGAGTCATGCGCGTGGCCCCGTCGATGGCATAGCCGATGTACTTGTCGGCGGTTTCATCCAATCGGCCCTGATAGCGGCGTTGCAGCAGCTGCACGTAACTGCGAACCATCCGCAAAGGCTCCTGAAGATCGTGCGAAGCGATGTAGGCGAATTGCTCCAGCTCGGTGTTCGAGCGGCTCAGCTCCTGCGCCACCTCCTCCAGCCGCCGGGTCCGCTGGTGCACTTCGTCTTCCAGGTGCTGGCGGTGCTGAGCCAACTGGGCGTCGCGGGCGGCCAGCAACTGGAGCATCCGGTTGAACGCGTCGATCAGCACCCCGATTTCGTCGTCGCTGGTCTTGACCACGCGCACGGCGAAGTCACCGCGCTGCGAGATCTGCCGGGTGGCGTCCACCAGCAGACGGATCGGCTGGGAGATCACTCGTTGGGCGCGGATCGCCAACAACACGGCCAAGGCCAGGCAGACCAACAGGATGCCCGCCGAGATCGCAATGTGCTGCCGGACTTGCTCGTAGAATTCTTCGGTGCTGGCCCGCAGATAGAGCCGCCCCGGCGGTTGCCCCTCGACAAGCGGGTCGTCGATGTCGATCGATCGGTACACATGCAGGTAGCCATCTTGCAGGAAGGCCCGTTCGTGGCCGGGATGCCGGGGTAGCAGTTCGTCCG
>SLEY01000428.1 GCA_007124535.1 Planctomycetaceae bacterium | reverse complement strand
GCCCGCACCGCCCCGTCCGGCGCCGCCTGACTGCAACTCCTGCACACCGAGCCGGCGCCTGGTTGTTCTTGCATGCCCGATGGAGAATCGTCACGGAATACGGTTCGGACGCAATTTCCCTTCCCGTGGCGGGGAAATCAGGCTTCGTCCTGGATCGTGACCCGCTCCATCCGGTCACCCTGCTGGATCGCATCCACGACATCCTGACCGTCCAGCACGCGTCCAAAGACCGAGTGTTTTCCATCCAAATGGGGTGTGGCCACGTGGGTAATGAAGAACTGCGACCCGTTGGTATTCGGGCCGGCGTTCGCCATTGACAACACGCCCGGACCGTCGTGCTTTAGCGACGGATGGAACTCGTCCTCGAACTTGTACCCGGGCCCGCCACGCCCCGTACCTTCCGGGCAGCCGGTCTGGATCATGAATCCGGCGATCACCCGATGGAATTTCAGTCCGTCATAGAAGCCTTGTTTCGCGAGTTTGACGAAGTTTGCGACGGTGTTCGGGGTTTCGTCCGCATACAGCTTCAGCCGGATCGTGCCGCGATTCGTCTCGATGGTTGCCGTGGTCATCGTTTCCTTTCTCAAGTGCTTTGGTAAACATCCTGCGAGCGGGCAGATTACCACAAAAGCGGCTCGATTCCCACCGGCCAAGGTCACGAAAGCGGGAGAGCCGTCACAGCGGCCCCGGTGGGGTGCCCCGGATCGGCGGGCGCGCCGTGAAACCCGACCCGGTTCGGCTCGGGCGTTGACAGCGGTCGCTTGGAGGTTTAGCTTCAAAAGAACGTTCCGGAGGCGCCGCGGATCGTTGGTTCCGAGGGCCATGTTTCCGGATTGCCAGCAGTCCGGTGGAACTTCAACGTAAGGGATCAGACGATGAGATTGATACGAGTTGGGTGGATCGTCGGTTGTCTCCTGGGGTGGTTCGCCGTATGGGGGGGCGCCAACCGGCCGCTCGCCGCTACGGCTGGATCAAGCGAGCCGGTGCGGGTGCTGGCCAGCGATTCGACGTTGCCGGATCTGTTGGCGGACGCCGGTGTCCACGGCGGGTTGGTCGTGCATGTGGGTTGCGGCGACGGGCAGCGCACGGCGGAACTCGCCGGCAACGGTCCCACGCTGGTGCAGGGGCTGGCAACCGATGCGGAAGAATTCGAACGGGCGCTCCGGCGAGCGAGCGAAATGGAACGGGACGGCTGGTTGAGTTTCAAGGACTGGAACAACGGACCGCTTCCCTATACGGACAATCTGGTCAATGTATTGTTTTGGGATCGCGCGGCGGGCGAGGCGGATCGGGAGGAAATCTTGCGGATCCTGGCCCCCCGAGGAGTGGCTTATGTTCATCGACCGAACGGCTGGGAGCAGCTAAGCAAAGCCTGGCCTGAGGAGATTGCCGAATGGACCCACTTTCGAGGCGATTCGGGCGGCAGCGGGGCATCGAACGATCAGCGGGTCGGTCCCCCGCAACACATTCAATGGGAGGCCGGACCGCGTGTGATGCGCAGTCATGAAATCGAAACCGGCGTCTCCGGATTGGTGTCGGCGGCGGGTCGGATCTACTACCTGATCGACGATGGCCCGATCGGGATCACGGATGCCCGGTTTCCCGACAAGTGGCTGCTGGTCTGCCGCGACGGTTTCAACGGGGTGCGGCTGTGGCAACGGGAATTGCCGAATTGGGGCTGGCAGGCCTGGAAGGGGGGCCAGCGGGAAAATGTTCCGCAGACCTGGTTGGGCCAGCGGACGCGTCCTGGTCAGGTTGACCGGCTGATGGCCGTGGAAGACGACGTGCTGTATGTCACACTGGGCCACGGGGCGCCCATCCGTGCTCTGGACGGCCGGACGGGCGAGGTCCTGCGAACGTATGAGGTGACGGAGGGGGTGGCTGAGTTTCTGGTGCATCGGGGGGTCCTGCTGGCGCGGACGGAGCGTCCGGAGGCGGTGGTCCGGGCGATTCGGGCGGAAGACGGCGAGTTGCTTTGGGAGTACGAAGCGCGGATCATCCTGAATCGGTCGCTGGCGGCCAGCGGTTCGCAGGTTTATTTACACAACCGCAGCCAGGCTTTGGCGTGGGATTTGCTGACGGGCGAAGAGCTGTGGCGGACCGACACCGACCTGCGTCCGGGGATGCTGATCGCCCATGAACGGGCCTTGCTGGTGGTTCAGTCCCAGCAGGTTTTGGCTTTGTCCCCCGAAGACGGTTCGCTGATGTGGGAGGGGCCGGGGGTCCCGTTCCGCGGCCGCGTTCCGGATCTGTTCGTGGTCGGCGATCGGGTCTGGTGGGGCCGCCGGCAGTTCCAGGCGCGGGACATCCGGACCGGCGAGGTGGTACAGCGGATGGATCCGCAGAAGGTGTTGGAATCGGGGCATCATCGCCGCTGTTATGCGGACAAAGCGACCGCGCGCTATATGATCAGTGGCGAGCGGGGCAGTGAGTTTTTGGATTTGGAGGGCGACCAGCATTCGCGGCACAACTGGTTCCGCGGCCCCTGCATTCACGGGATGGTTCCGGCCAACGGACTGTTTTATGTCCCGCCGCACCAATGTTTCTGCTATCCGGCGGTGCGGATGGATGGTTTTTTCGCGTTGGCGGCCCCGCGTGAATCTCCGGCGGTTGATGGTTCGGGCGAGGCGGATGTCCGATTGCAGCCCGGTCCGGCTTATGGAGAAGCGGTGGGCGACGTGGACGTTTCGGCCGGCGATTGGCCCACCTACCGCCAGAATGCTCGCCGCGGCGGCGCGGTGTCCTCGGCCGTGTCCGAGCAACTGGAACCGCATTGGTCCCGGGCACTGGGCGGCCGCCTGACCCAGCCGGTCGTTGCCGGCGACCGGGTCTTCGTGGCCCAACGGGATGCCGGTACGTTGCACAGTTTGGATCTGCAGGACGGCCGGATTGTGTGGAGCCGGACGGTCTCCGGCGGCATCGATTCGCCGCCGACGATCGTGGGCAATCTGGTGACCTTCGGCTCGCGAGACGGGCACATCTACTGCTTGCGGGCCCGGGACGGCCAGCGGGTTTGGCGGTTCCGCGCGGCCCCCGAGGATCGCCAAGTGGTGTCCTACGATCGGCTCGAATCCGCTTGGCCGGCCCACGGCAGCCTGCTCCTGCTGGACGGCTTGCTGTACGGCACGGCGGGACGCTCCAGCTTTATCGACGGAGGCGTCTATCTGGTCGCCCTGCAACCCCAGACCGGAGAACTGGTCCACCAGACCCGACTCGAAGGCCCGCAACCCGACATCGGCCAGCCGAGTTATGCCTTTCACAAGGAAGGACATCGGGCCGATCTGCTGACCACCGATGGCCAATACGTGTACATGGGACGTACCGTGCTGGACACGCAATTGGAGATCGTCCCGCCGGAGCGGATCGAAATGACGGGGACTCAGCGAGGCGATCACCTGGAGTACCGCTTGATGCCGGGCATGCGGCTGGTCGCCACCGGCGGGTTCCTGGACGACACGTTCTGGAACCGCACTTGGTGGATGCACGCCCGCGCCTGGCCTGGATTCCATTATGCCCAGCAGGCGCCGAAGAGCGGCCAGCTGCTGGTGTTCGACGACCGCACCACGTACACGGTCAAGCACTTCACCACGCGGAACCGGCACAGCCCGATGCACTTCCCGGGCGACGGAATCCTGCTGTTCGCGGATGACAACGACAACGAACCGTTGTTCTACCGTGGCGAGGGGGAACCGGAGCCGATCGAATGGGAGCCGGAGCTGCCCGCCGATACCCGCTGGACCATCCACCAGGATGCGGCGGTGGACAAGGGTCCGGGCTTTACCCGCGCGGAGCCGCCGCTGTGGACGTCTTGGTTGGAGGTCCGGGTCGAAGCGATGGCCTTGGCGGGCGAACGGTTGTTCCTGGCCGGCACGCCGGACGAGGTGCCGGAGGACGATCCGCTGGCCGCGGTGGAAGGTCGCCGGGGCGGGGTGTTGGCCGTGGTTTGCGCCCGCGAGGGAACGGCCTTGGCCCATTACCCCCTGGCATCGCGGCCGATCTTCGACGGGCTGATCGCCGCGCAAGACCGGTTGCTGTGGGCCGCCGAGGACGGATCGATCCACTGCTTCGGAGCCGGCGAGGCCGCGGGGCAACCGGTCGCCACCGCCCGGTGACACCGGCAAGCTCAGCCTTTTTCCGGTCCGGAACTCGCCCAAATCAGGTGGGGTGCGTCCTGGATCGGGCGGCCGCGGACCATGCGTGTGAAAGACCGTTGGCAGCTCAAACCGTGGTCTTCCGCCCAGCGTACGGCCTCGCGATGGTCGCTGGGCACGTCCACGTAGATCCGTTGCCCCGCCCAATCGGCGGCGGCACGGTCCAGCAGCGCCCGGCCCGCCGATGGCGAGTACGCCACGGCCGGCCCCAACTGCGCGGCGCGCGATCCGCAACGGGAAATCACGTAACCCCCCGGATCAACCGGACCCCCTGCCAAGTAACTCCGCGACGCGGCTTCCGAGATCAGCCGCGACAGTAGCCGCGCGCGCAGCGTGCCGGTCGCCTGCTGATCCCAGCGCACGAACGTTTCCAGGTGCTCCACCCCGCCACGATCGAGAGCGCAGGCGGCCAAGCCGGGACCATCCGAGTCGGCGGCGCCGGGGCGGACTCGGCCCGCGGGGGCGTGCGGGCTCGCACGGGCCACCGGCGTCGCCAAGCCCTCCATCCGCATCAACTCGTACTCCGCGACGAACCCCAAGTGTTCGTAGACCGGGCGGCCCAGAGCGGTGGCATCCAGTCGAGCCGTCGGGATGCACCGCTGGTCCAAAAACTGCAGTGCGTGCTGGACCAACCGCGTGCCGATGCCGCGATGCCGGTATTCGTGGTCGACCAGCACCATGGCGATCCAGCCGATGGAACCGAAGATACAGGTGGTGACGGTCCCCACATCCTGGCCATCCCAGCGAGCGACGAAGCACCCGTCGGGCTGCAGTTGCAGGAATCGCCGCCAATCCGCGGGCGTCTGGTTCCAGCCCG
>SLEY01000152.1 GCA_007124535.1 Planctomycetaceae bacterium | reverse complement strand
TGCCAGCCCTCGTCCGCAATTCGGCGAATGCAGTCGGGGTTGTGGGCGGAAACGCCCGCCAAGACGCCCGCATCGTGCGCCCGTTTGACATAATCGTGAACCTGCTCCGCCTGACCTTGGGCGAACAGCCGATCGGTCGCTCCGCCGTGATGCACCATGGCGATGGGGCGAGTCCGAGCGACCGTCTCGTCGATCTCGTCAGCAGCCGAATGCAGACAGATCAGCTGCAGGCGGGAACCGCGTTCACGCAGCAGGTCGATGCTCTCCAGCACCGGGGGGCGAACGGCCAGCTGGAACGTGTTGATCCCCTGCGCTTCGCACGCTTCCAGCATCTCCACCGTCCGTTCGACCGTGTAATACTCCCGCATGTGCTGGTCGGCGTGCGGCCCCATGTACGAAAAGCCCAATACGGGGTTGCTGCCGACCAGCAGGCGACTGACCCGGTGCTCGCCCAGCGAAATTTGGGGCAGTTCGGCCACAGCGGCCGGTGGGGGGGGCAATTCCGCGGCCGGACCGGTCGCGGCCATCCCCGCCATGGCGGCCGCAGAGACTTGCTTCAGAAACCCTCGGCGGCCGGTGCAATCCCGGCGAAGCGGACGTGCGGACATGATGAACTCCTTAACGAAAGCGGCTGGAAACGGAAACGCCCCCTATTCTCCTTTCTTCTTGGCCGCTTTGCGAGTCGTCTTCTTGCCCGTTCGCGGGGTTCCCTTTTTCGCCGACTTTTTCGCGGCCGTCCGCCCGGCCGCCTTCTTCTTCGACGGCCCCTTCTGGGCAAACCGCTCGGCTAACCATTGCAGGGCCATCTCGAACGTCACCGTCTCCGGTTCCGTATTCTTCGGCAGCGAGGCATTCGTCTGACCGTCCGTCACGTACGGGCCATAGCGGCCAGCGAGCAGCCGCACGGGCTCCCCGGTGACGGGGGACTCGCCGAACACCCGCAACGGTTCTTTCGAAGCGGCCGCCTGACGCCCCCGTGCCTTGGGCTGCGCCAGCAATTCCAACGCCTGTTGCAACGAAACGTCCAGCGGGGACAGGTCGTCGGGCAGCGAACGGGTTTCGCTGCCGCTCTTGACGAACGGTCCAAAGCGGCCGGTCTGCGCGACCACGGGTTCGCCGGTCGTGGGATGGGAACCCAAGGTGCGCGGCAGTTCCAACAGCCGCAGGGCCGTCTGGAAATCGACCTCCTCCGGCGACATGCCCTTCAACAGCGACGCGTTTTTCGGTTTCTGGCTTTCGTCCACCGGGCCCAGCTGGACATAGGGGCCGAAGCGGCCGGTCTTCAAGAACACGGGTCGGCCCGTCTGGGGACAATGACCCAGCGGTTCATCTTCCGCTTGACCCTTGTTCAACAACTCGATGGCCTTCTCCAACTTCATCTCGTCCGGCGGCATGTCATGCGGGATGCTCGCCCGCCGCTCGCCCTGTTCCAGAAACGGACCGAACTTGCCCACGCGGACAAAGACCTCCTCGCCGTCCTCCGGCCGGCCCAATGAGAACCGGCTGATGTCGCGGGCATCGATCTCCTTGATCTTCGCCTCGACACGCCCCTTCAGTCCGGGCACATCGTTGCCCCAGAAAAAGCCGTGAAGGTACTGCCGATGCCCTTCTTCATGGCGGCTGATGCTGTCCAGGAAATCCTCCATTTGGGCCGTGAATTCATAGTCCACCAAGTTGGTCAGATGCTGTTCCATTAACCGGATGACCGAGAAAGCGGTCCACGAAGGCACCAGGGCGTTGCCTTTTTTGAAGACATATTCGCGGGCCTGGATCGTGTCGATGATCGTGGCATAGGTGCTGGGCCGCCCAATGCCCATTTCTTCCAGTGCCCGAGTCAAGGCCGCTTCGCTGAACCGCGGGGGCGGTTGCGTCGTATGCGACTTGCTCTGCAGCTCCAGGCAGCGGATCGTCTGGCCGCGAGCCACTTTGGGCAACAAGGTTTCCTTGTCCGCCAGTTCGGCTTGGGGATCATCCGACCCTTCGACATAGGCGCGCAGGAATCCGGCGAATTCGATCGTCTTGCCGCTGACCTGAAACATCGCGCCGTTGCACTCCAGCGTGATCGTCGTCCGCTGCCCCCGGGCATCGGCCATCTGGCTGGCAATCGTCCGTTTCCAGATCAGTTCGAACAATCGAAACTGATCGCTGCTCAATTCGTGCCGTAGCGATTCGGGCAATCGGAAGGGGTGGCCTGCCGGACGAATCGCTTCGTGCGCTTCCTGGGCGTTTTTGACTTTCGAGGCGTACATCCGGGGTTGGAGTGGCAGATACGTTTCTCCGTATTCCGAGCGGACCAGTTCGCGGGCGGCTTCGATCGCCACCTGAGCCAGCGTGGTGGAATCGGTACGCATGTAGGTGATGTAACCATTCTCGTACAAACTCTGGGCCACACTCATCGTCCGCCGAGCGGTGAATCCCAGCTTGCGGTTGGCTTCCTGCTGCAGCGTACTGGTGGTAAACGGGGGGGCTGGCCGGGCCACGAACGGTTTTTCCTCGACCCCCGCCACTTGAAAAGGCTGGTCCTCCAGTCGTCGGGCCAACTCCCGCACCGCCGCTTCATCCAGCAGTAAGAGACGTTCGTCTTTCAGCCGGCCCGATTTCGCATCGAAATCCTTCCCTGAAGGGATCCGGCGCCCATCCAGCGAGACCAGGGTCGCCTCGAAGGGTTTCCCCTCGTCCGGTGAAAAGATACCCAACAGATCCCAGTAGGTGGCGGCGACAAACGCACAGCGTTCCCGCTCGCGCTGTACGATCCGCCGCACAGCGACACTTTGGACGCGGCCGGCCGACAGTCCCCGTCCGATTTTTCGCCACAGCAAGGGCGACACTTCGTATCCGTACAGCCGATCCAGGATCCGCCGCGTCTCCTGGGCCTTGACCAGACCGTCGTCGATCTCCCGCGGACTTTCCAATGCGTTACGGATCGCCTCCTCCGTAATTTCGTGGAAGACCAAGCGATGTACGGGAACCTTGGGCTTCAGGACTTCGGACAGATGCCAGCTGATCGCCTCCCCCTCACGGTCCTCGTCCGTCGCCAAATACAGGTCACTCGCCTCCTTCAGGGCGCTCTTCAGTTTGGTCACCTGTTTCTTTTTGTCCGGGGGGATCACGTAGATCGGCGCGAAATCTTGGTCCACGTTCACCCCCAAATAGGCCCACGGTTCGCCCTTGTACCGCTCCGGGACCTCTTTGGCTCCCTGGGGCAGGTCCCGGATGTGGCCAATGCTGGCCTCGACGGTGAATTCCTGACCCAAGAACCTTCGGATCGTGCGCGCTTTGGCCGGCGATTCGACGATCACCAATGATTTTCCGCTTTTCGCTGCCATTGTCTCGGCCATAATGGTTCCATACAAATAAGGGACCGCTCATCGGCGTTCCCAGGTTCGATTCGATCTTCCCTGCCGCGGGGCCGCAGGCAGTATGACCAGGCCCCCAGTCATTGCAAAGGGGGGCGCTCCGATTCCTGTCGCCCTCGTGATAAGTCCAGATTACCTCTAGAAAGCAAATTCATTCAACCCTTTATGGTGATTTTTCCGCCGCCTGAGCGACCGACCACTCGTTGCGAGACCCTTTTGGGATTGTATTTACACCACGCAGCGCTACAATCGTCATTCAATAGGCAACTTGTCGGTGCCACTACCCGTGCCAAACCGATTTAGACGTGAACGGTCAAACTGTCAAGGGAAATTGGTTCGGACACGAACATACCCAGCTACGGATGCCATCAGATGCGTACCCCTCTTTCTGTTTTTCGTCGACACCAAAAAGTGCTCCTCGCCGTGTTCGGCGTGCTGATCATGATCACCTTCACCATCGGGGGCAGCATATCCCTCTATCAGGATGCCCGACGGATGGATCCGGATACCGAGGTGGTGGTCACGTGGCGGCATGGACGTCTGCGTGGCGATGACCTGAACACGATGCGGAATCTGCACGCGATGACCGTGCGTTTTTTGGACCTGTTGGTTTTAGAAGCCCTCGAAGCTGGGGGCGACCCTCGCGCACCCGGGATAACTCGGGACGCCTCCGGCCAGATCCGCGATCCGGGCATTCCGCGCTCGTTTTCCGAAGAGGATCTGGTCCAGACGATGATCCTGGCCCGGGAAGCCCGCAACATGGGGGTAACGGTCAGCGATGAGGCCATTCTGGAATTCTTGGATCAGGTCAGTGATTACCAGGTGCCCCGGGCCCGCTATGGCGAACTGCTGCGACAAGCCTCGGGAGGTCGATTGCTGAGGCAGCAATTGTTCGAACAACTGCGTAGGGAATTGCGAGCCCAGAATCTTCGCATGTTCGCCAGTACCGGGTTGTTCGCCGTCACGCCCGGGACCGCCTGGGACTACTTCAACCGTTTTCATCGGCGAGTCCGGGCCGAAATCCTACCTCTGGCTGCCGAAGATTTTGTGGAGCGGGTGACGGCCGAGCCGACCGAAGCGGAGATTTTGGCGCTGTACGAGGAGGGCAGAGATCGTTTCCCGGATCCCGAAAGCCCCCTGCCTGGATTCCGGCGACCCAGAAGGCTCGCCTTCGAGTACCTGAAAGCGGACTTCGAGACGTTCCTGGAACAGGAGATGGCAAAGGTCAGCGAAGAGGAAGTCGAACAGTATTATCAAGAGAACTTGGATGACTTCCGGCGGCCCGAACTCCCACCCGTCGACGACGAATTCGAAATGCCACTCGACGAGGAGCCGGTGACCGATGACGAAGAGCCGGTGACCGATGACGAAGAGCCGGTCACCGATGACGAGGAGCCGGTTACCGACGACGAGGAGCCGGTTACCGACGACGAGGAGCCGGTTACCGATGACGAAGAGCCGGTGACCGATGACGAGGAGCCGGTCACCGACGACGAGGAGCCGGTCACCGATGACGAGGAACCGGTCACCGATGACGAGGAACCGGTCACCGATGACGAGGAGCCGGTCACCGATGACGAGGAGCCGGTCACCGATGACGAGGAGCCGGTCACCGATGACGA
>SLEY01000231.1 GCA_007124535.1 Planctomycetaceae bacterium | reverse complement strand
CCGCAACGCCCTCACTTGATGGCAATCGTCTGCTGCAACGGTCGTAAAATGCTATCCACCACGTATCCGTCCACCAGCTCGATACATATTTCCGACAACCGCCGCAGGGCCGATACGTACGTCTCGCCCGCATCCAAACTCCCATAACGCCGAACCGTGAAATACACGCTCAACTGATCTTCCGGATACTCCCCCGTCCGTACGTGATAGGCCGCCGTCCGCGCCTCGACACTCAACCGGCACTGCACACGGCAATCCTCGTCCAACGCCAATTGCAGCACCGGATCACTGCCCAGGACGGTCGCCCCGGGGACCTCGGTCATCCGTTCCAAACCGGGACACACCCCCAACGCCTCGACCAACAACTGGTTGTGATTCCCCCGATACGTGAAATCGAAACCCATCGTGACGTTCAACGACTCGCAATCCAGGCGACTGATCGACAACGCGTAGGGAGCCAACTCCAACGCCAGTTCATGCTGCTGGAGAGCGTCCGACAAAACGGGGGGATTTACCTGGCCCGAACATATCCGCCGCGGTTCCAGCGACATCCAACGATAATCGCCCCGGTCCTTGTCCTCCTCCAAAACAAAGTCACCCGGGTCTCGGCAGTAAAAGTTGCAGAGCGTGGGATACTTTTTTTGCATTTGCTCAAAATAGTGGAGAACCGTCTCCCTTGTCTGAGGTAATTCCATCTCGGTGTTCAGGTTCATGTTCAAATAGAAATCGTCACTGAGCGACCGATAGTGACTCATGACGGGCTCCTTCTAGGGGGTATCCGAATCAACAGGCAGAACCGAGACAAGTGGGGCCTCCGTTGCACGACCGTCTGTCAGTATAAAAGGTCCGCCGCCCCACTGTCAAAGCGGCGGCCGCTTTTGCCAAGGCGTTGGCCGCTCCTGTCCCAGCGGCGGCCGCTTTCCAATCCGGTTCGTTGACAACGGTCCGCGAGCGCGGATAATCGCGGCAAGTTGTTGCGGCGTCCGGTTGGCGGCGCCCCACCCTTCACCGTCCGGGAGGTCCTCGCATGATTCACGATCGATGCCTGTTCTTCGTACGCCTGGCTTGGTTGCCCTTGGCCGGGGCTGCCGGCTGGTTGTTGGCGATGGTTCCGGTACCTGCGGTGGCGGATTCTTCTCCCCAAATTGATGCAGATTTCCCCGGCGGGAATATCGTGGTCCAGCGGATCGAGGACACGGAGGTCTACCTGCACCAGGATCTGCGCGACACCACCGGTTTCTGGTTCTACTGGTACTTCCGGGTGCGCGAGGCTGCAGGGCAGACGTTGAATTTTCACTTTACGCAAGGCAATGTGCTGGGCGTTCGCGGCCCGGCGGTCAGCACCGACGGGGGGAAAACGTGGAGCTGGTTGGGGGCCGCGGCGATGGACGGCGCCTCCTTTGCCTACACTTTCCCCGCGGACGCGGAAGAAGTCCGTTTCTGCCTGGCCATGCCGTACGTGGAACGCGACTTGAAAACTTTCCTGGCCCGCTACGCCGATCACCCCTATCTGCGGATCGGCGCCCTGACCCAAAGCCGCAAGGGGCGAGACGTCGAACAGCTGCACGTCGGACGGCTGGACGGAACGCCCGACCATCGGGTGCTGGTGGCGTGCCGCCACCATGCCTGCGAGTCGATGGCCAGTTGGTCGCTCGAGGGGATGCTGGAAGTGGTCCTGTCCGACACGCCCGACGGGGAATGGTTCCGCCAGCACGTGGAATTCCTGGTGTTTCCCTTCATGGACAAGGACGGGGTCGAAGACGGGGATCAGGGCAAGAACCGGGCGCCCTACGATCACAATCGCGATTACTTGGGCGAGAGCATCTATCCCGAGGTCGCTGCGTTGCGGCGGTACGTACCGGAGTGGTCCCGGGGCAAACTGCGGCTGGCCCTGGATATGCACTGCCCCTACATCCGCGGTGGCGGGGATCGGCGGGGCAGCAACGAACGGGTCTTTTTCGTCGGCGGGCCCAGCGAGGAGGGTTGGGAGGCCCTGACGGCGTTCTCGCAGATCCTCGAGGAGGTACGCACCGGCCCCCTGCCCTATGAACGCCGGCACAACCTGCCCTATGGAGAAAGCTGGAATACCTTGAAAGAACCACGCTCGTTCGGCCGTTGGGCAGCCGAGTTGCCCGGCATCCAGTTCGCAACGACAATCGAGATCCCGTATGCAAATGCCGGGGGCGAGCCGGTCACTCCGGAGAGCGTACGGGCCTTGGGGCGCGATCTGGCCCGCGCGATCCGTCAGTACCTGATGCAGCCGTCTACTCCGCAGGCGCCAAGCCAAAGGGATTCGTGAACGAGCGGTACACGTCCTCACCCTGCTCGCGTCGCAGTTCGATGCGCAGGTAATTGCCGACGTGGGGCGTGTCCCGATACGGGATCGTCGCGCCCTCGTAAACGACTCGACCTTGCGGCCACGGTTGCGGGCTGGTCTGGTAATCGGCCGACTTTACAGCACGCAGAGATTTCCGGTATACTAACGGCATCTTGTCCGATGGGGCGCCTGTTCCCTGCACCTTGCCGGCGCCGATGCTAAGTCGATTCGAGGCACGTCACTGATCGGAGGCTCGTGCGGCCCATGGAAACACTCAAAATCTTGATGATGGGCACTCCCTGCGTGGTGCTGCAGGAGATGGAACAGCAGTTACGAGCCACGGGATATTGCGTGGAGACGGCGGAAGATGTCCGCGCCGGCGTACTGCGGGTGAAAAGCTTCCTGCCGGATGCGATCATTCTGGACCCGCGTTTGCCGGATGCGGAGCGTTTGGAGGTTTGCCGGCGGATTCGTAGCGAGGTGCCGCCCGGCCAGGAACCGGCTTATCTGTTGCTGCCACGGCTGTTGTTTGGAGCCAAGCCCAGCCGCATTGACGCTGCGGCCTCCCAGCACCTGGAACGAGTCCAGGCCTTACTGGATGTGGTGCCCCGTAGCGCGGGAGCGAAACGGGAATTGCGGCTGTCGATCGCAGGCCTTGAGATGGATTTGCGGCGGCATGAAGCCATTCTGGACGGGCGTCCCTTGCGTCTGACGCCCATCGAATTCCGCCTGCTCTGGACGATCGCCAGTGATCCGGGCAGTGTCTACGACCGCCAGCAACTGGGGGATCGGTGCCGGCAGCACCAGCAGGTGCGCCGCGAGCGGACCATCGATGTGCACATCAAGTCCCTTCGCACCAAATTGGGCGAGCGCGCCGCCTTGATCCAAACCGTGCATGGCCTGGGCTATCGTTTGGGGGTCTCGCTCCCCGAAGAAAAGCTGGGTCCGGTCGTTGCATCCTGACTTCGAAGGCGTTCGCAAGGTCGGCTACCGCGCTCGCAACGCCCCCACGCGCTCGGCCCAGTGGTTCGGTCGGCGACCGAGCCGCCCGGCCCGCGCTGTGGCCGGTCTCGGACCGAGCCACCCGGCCGACCGAAGGTCTCCCATATCGGTGGAGACCTTCGGTCGGCGGTTTCGGCGGGGTCAGAGACCCGCGCCGAGCAGTGCGACCGCGGTTTCGGCGGGGTCAGAGACCCGCGCCGAGCAAAGAGGGGTCAGAGACCCGCGCCGAGCAGGGCGCCTCGATTGCCTCGCCGATGGCTGGCTGCTAGCATGCGTGTTCGCGTGAGCGTGGGGTCATCCGTTTTTTTTCGGCGATGTTTTGAGGAGGACAGGGCATGATCGGTGAGCGTTTACCTCGGCGGCGTTTTCTGCAGACGGCAACCGGAGCGGTCGCGTTGGGCGTCGCGGCGCCCTACGTGGGCAGGACGCGAACCGCGCGGGCGGATTCGCCCAATGATCGGTTGAACGTGGCGGCCATCGGCGTGGGACCGCGAGGAAGGGCGGTCAGCCGGCAAGCCGGGGATCTGGGCAACATGCTGGCCGTCTGCGACGTGGATGAGCGAGCCGCCACACGCTTTGCCAACGAATACGACGGCCGGCCCGACATCTATGCCGACTACCGCGAATTGCTGGAACGCGAGGATATCGATGTGGTGATCATCGGCACCCCGGATCACTGGCATGTCCAGCAGTGCATCGACGCGATGCGTGCCGGCAAGGATGTGTACTGCGAGAAGCCGCTGACGGTCACGATTGACGAGGGCAAACGGATCGAGCAGGTGGTGCGGGAAACCGGTGCGGTGCTCCAGGTGGGCACCCAGCAGCGTACCGAATATCGCCGCTGGTTTTTGGAAGCGGTGGCGATTGCCCGCAGCGGGCGTTTGGGCCAGACGCTGCACGCGCTGGTCTCTCTGGATCCTTCGCCCGTCCGCGGTGCGGCACAAGGCCCCTTTCCGACCCAGGATCCGCCGCCCCCGCTGGATTGGGATCTTTGGCAGGGCCCAGCGATGGAGCGCCCGTTTACCCCGAATCGTGTGGGATGGAACTTCCGTTGGTGGTGGGAGTATTCCGGCGGACAGGTCACCGATTGGGGCATCCATCACCTGGACATCGCCCAGTGGGCGCTGGGCGTGGAAGAAACCGGCCCGCAAGAAATCGACGGCGAGGGCGAGTTTCCGGAAGGCGTCCCCGACGATTTCGATCTGAATGCCTATCTGCGGAACGATCCGCCGTTCCCCCCCATGTATACCGTGTTCATGCGGTTCGACTGCAACCTGCGCTTCGCCAACGGCAATTCCATCAATTTGGTCAGTCGTGGGAACGAGATCATTTTCGAGGGGGAAGAGGGCCGGATCCGTGTCAACCGCGGCGGCTTGACCGGACGGCCCATCGAGCAGATCAACTCCAGCCGCCAGGATCGCCAGTGGTTGAACGAGGAGGTGGAACGGCTCTACCGCGGGATGCGAATGACTTCGCACATGGGCAACTTCTTCGACTGTGTCAAGGATCGCCAGTTGCCGATTTCGGACGTGTTCACCCATGACCGCGCCATGGAACTGGCCCATACCGCGAATATGGCCATGCTGTTGGGGCGGACCCTGCACTGGGATCCGGAGCGCCGCGAGTTCCGTGACGATGCGGAGGCCAACGCGCACGGCATCGT
>SLEY01000168.1 GCA_007124535.1 Planctomycetaceae bacterium | reverse complement strand
CTCGAGTTGGGGGATGTCGAGGCGGCGGGTCGGATTGCGGAACGGGCACTTCAGGCGCAGGGCGACGAATCCCATGCCCACCTCCGCTCGGCGTTTCGTCTGCAGGAACGCGGGCGGTTCGAATGGGCGGAACGCGAGTATCGGCACGTGCTGGAGCTGGAACCGATCGGGGCGCAGCACAATCTGCGCACGCGGCTGTTGCTGTCGGAGATGCTGCACGATTTGGGGCGGCATGGCGAGGCGGGCGAGGCGTTGCAACCGGCGGTCGAAGCTCTGGCGACTGACCAGAATCTGCAGTCATTTGTACGGCGCGTGGGGCGCGAGCCGGCTTCGATTCATTCGCGAATGTGTTATTTCTTCGGCCAAGACGCGCTGAAAAGAGGGCAGATCAAGGAGCAACGCGGGCATCTGGAGGAGGGAGTGGGGCACGATCCGACCGATCCGGATTTGCTGATTGCCATGTATCGCTTTGTCGAAGCGGATGACGAATGGCGGGACCGCACGGTCCGGTATATTGAAGCGGCGGTCGAGCAGCATCGAGAGGAGATCCGCACCGCGGAACGGGCGGCGGACGCGGCCAACAACGAAGAAATCCGATCGTCCTATCTTCGTCAAGTGGCCACGTTAAGTAACCAGATGGCGTGGTTAGTCAGCAACACTCGGGGCGATTTCGAAGACGCGTTGCGCCGCAGCCAGCGTTCGTTGGAGATCCGGCCGGAAACGGCGGCCTATCTGGACACATTAGCCCGTTGCTACTATGCATTGGGGGATATCGACCAAGCGGTTCAGGTGCAGCGGCGGGCCTTGGAGCGGGAGCCGTTTTCCGGACAACTCCGCGGGCAACTCGATTACTTTTTGCAGGCGTTGGAAGCATCGGAGCCGACTGCGGAATCGGAAGCCAACCCACCGGATGAGGAGCCCTAGCACGTGCCATCATGGATGCCGCGCCACCCGTAGATTTGCCAGATTCCGGATTCGGGTCCCGCCGTCGCGCTGCGATGCGGCAGCACGCCGTCTGGTTGGGGCTGTCCGGCCTGATCCTGTCGGCGGCTTGGCTGTTGCAGATCGACGCGGACGGTCGAGTGGTTCTTCCCGTGGGGAATCTTCCCGTCCCCGAAACGTGCACGTTCCATCGTCTTACGGGGTATGGGTGTCCTGGATGTGGGTTGACGCGCAGCTTCATCGCGATGGCGCGAGGCTCATGGTGGGAGGCTTGGTCATTTCACCCGTTGGGAGGGTTGGTATTCGTTTTCGTCGTTTTTCAGATCCCTTATCGCAGCGGGTGCCTGGTCATTTTGGCGCGTGGTTCTTTGAGGGGGAGTTCACTGCGGGTCACCAACCGGGTCGGCGTGGCGATCCTGGCGATTTGGCTGGTGGCCTTTGTTCTGTGGCGAATCTGCGGGTTGTAGTGAAGGGAGGGGCGTTTTTTTCGTCAGATTTCTTGCATGTTCCCTCACTCTGGCCAAGCAAGGTATTTGCGTTTTTTCCACGTATCAGTTAAACTCAGAGATTGATTGGTATCGATAGGCCTTCCTTTATGCTGCCGGCCGCTTGGCGGTCGCAGCCATTCCGAATTGACGAACTCAAATCTGATGTGGGCAGGGACTGCCGAGAGGTTTGAGGCGTGGCGCAACCTGCCACGAATGGTAGTCCGATCATCCTTGTCGCGGAGCGGATTTCTCGCGTGCGAGTGATGGCACCCGCGGAGGTATCTCCATTGATTACTGCAATCGTTCTTCGAGAGCACACGCGTCGTCAGTTGGCGCAGATTGCCAAAGAGCAAGGAGTTGTCGGCTGGCATGGGATGCGAAAAGAACAGCTGATTCAAGCGCTGCTTGACAAGGGGATTACGAAACTGCCTTCCCGGCGGACTCGGAATCCTCGCCGCCCTCAATCTCACGGTTCCCAGGGAGCAGATTCTCCCCGGAGGGGTGGTTCCTCGAATGGGGCGGGCGCAAAACATCGCACCAAGGTCCCCCGGGTGGGGGAGGGAAGCCGCCGCTCGGCCGAACCCCGCGCGCCGCAGACCGATCCGGCCGTGTCGGAGCAGATCCAGCGGGAGCAGGCGGAGCGGGAGCGTTTGAAGGATTTGTCGTCGATCCATGCCTCGGCCCCGGCCGTCGGGCCCAACGGCAAACCCGTGAAGCCGGCCCGGGTCCGGCACCGTGACCGCATCGCCCTGCTGGTCCGCGACCCTTATTGGCTGCAGGCCTCTTGGGAAATCACGCGGAAGAGTGTCGAGCGGGTCCGGGCGGCGTTGGCCGAGCACTGGCACACGGCGCGTCCGCGGTTGCGATTGATTGAGGTGAATGCGGGGCCGACGACAAACACATCGGAACGGGTGGTTCGCGAGATCGCCGTTCATGGTGGTGTCTGCAATTGGTACATTGATCTGCAGGGCCCGCCCCGCAGCTATCGGGTGGATATTGGCTATCAAGCGGACAACGGCCGCTTTGTCGCCCTGGCGCGCAGCAATGCCGTGACCACGCCCTCGCCGGGGGCCAGCGATGTGTTGGATCAGAACTGGTCGGATATCGCGCAGGATTACGAGCGGGTGTTTGCGATGAGCGGCGGTTTTTCGGATCCCGCCTCCAATGCCGATTTGAAGGATCTGTTCGAGGAACGCCTGCGCCGTCCGATGGGCGCCTCGATGGTCGGGAAATACGGGGTGGGGAAGGAATCGCATTTATTTGGCAGGCCCAGTTTTGCCTTCCATGTGGACTGCGAACTGATCGTTTACGGTCAGACGCTGCCCGGCGCGCGGGTGACGCTGGCTGGCGAACCGGTGAAATTGCGGCCCGATGGCACATTCACCGTGCGGCGGAAAATGCCGGATCGCCGCGAGGTCCTGCCGGTTGTGGCCGATAGCGCCGATGGCTTGGAACAACGCACCGTGATCCTGGCCGTCGAACGCAACAAGAAAGTCATGGAGCCCCTCACCCGCGAACCGACCGACCCCCTGTAGCGTGGAGTGGCCGGGGCGTTCACTTCGTCGAGGAACAGGAAGAAGGGGTAACGGCACTTCAACTCGTGCGTGTCCTGCTCGCCCACAAAGCGGCCGGTCCGGCACCGTGCGATCCCCCGGGCATGCTACACCCGGATCAACTCAATGCCTTCCCCGGTTCCCAGATCGCGAGTGTACTGCTTCTGCTCGGGGTGGTTCCAGTGCTCATGAACCCCCAGACTGGGTAGCCCCTGACCCTCGCCCGCCGGGTCGTATCGGACCCCGGACGGCGGATCGTGGGCCAAGGCGGCTTCGTGGAGGTAATTGTCGACCGCCCCGTCCATGTGCCGCAGATCCGGCTCGGCCGCAAAAAAGTCCACCGAAACCGACTCGAGTGCCACCGGATCCTGCGATGCGAACAGGCTGGCCGTCCAATCGCCACCGAACGGAGCGGAATACCATTTTTCCGGCAAACGGGACTGGTGCGACGTGGCGTACAGGCCGTCCAGAAGATAGAGGATCGTTTTTCCCCCCAGATCCGGATGCCCCATCAGGTCCACCAGCGCGTTGTACGTCCCCAAAGGCCGCCGCGGCGTCGTGATCGAGGTGTGCAGGTGGGCCGGATTCCAGCCCCGATGCGGGTCGTTCGGACCGGTTTGGCGGAAGACCGAACCGTAGTGGTTCTTGGCACACAGGGTGACGCCCGCCAAGCTATGACCTTTGAAGACCGCGGCGTTGATCTGGTAGACCGCACCGGTCAGGCACTGGGGCAGGTAGGTCGGGTCCAAGTCGGTGTGGTCGGGGTCGGCAAAACGGATCCGGGCCTGCTTATCCGGCAGCGTGCGGAAACGGCCTTCGCCCCCGTCCCGGTCCTCGAAACGGATCCCCGGAAACTCGGCCTGGCAGCGGTCGAAGATCGAATCGGGGACGAAGCGGGAAGCGTCGACGGCGACCAGATCCTCCTCGCGCACTCCGGCTTCCTCCACCAATTGGCGGAAAAGAGCCTGAGTCAGCTGGGGCGTGTTGTAAAAGCCCTGGGTGGGACTCACCCGCCGCGCGCAGCAGTTCAAATTCAATTTGACCACCACCTTCTCGCCCGGCTGGTAACCGGCGTCCCCCCGACCGCGCTGCCGATTGTTGTACTGGAACAACCGTTTCCAAGCCTCCGCATCCCTCGTGGCGCCGGTCACTTGCCGCAGGGTTTCCCGCAGCATGGCTTCGGCGCGATCCGCATCAACGAACCGATCCTCGTACCAACCGCCCTGCTCGGGATCGCCGTCCCAGGTGGTGATGCCCGGATCGTGGACCCACACCACGCGGCCGGGATGAATCCCGATGGCCGTCCCCTTCGGTTGATTGGCCGGGTCGGCCGGCGACCAGGACCCGGCTGCTGCCGAAGACGGGGACCCGTGGGCCTTGCTGCCTAACGATACCGCACCGGCCCAAGGTAGACCCGGGCAAGCGCCGGCGGCCAGGGTTCTCCGAAGAAACTCGCGTCGATACATGATGGCTCTCCTCGTCGGTTGGCAGACCAGCACCTAACATACCTCAAGGCGGTTGGCTGGGCAAGCTGCGCTGCAGGGGCCTTAATCGTAGGTTTCCCGAAGCCGGTCGACCCAGTCTTCGTCCACGACCGGGTCTTCCGAATCCGCCGAAACGGGTTCGAATCGTATACCGCAACGAGGGCAGGTCTCCTGTTCGCCGCGGCCCATCTCGCCACACTGCGGGCAGGAACGCTTGGGGCCGAAATCGCGTTCTGAAGCCATGGGCACTCGCTCCCTTCCCGGCGGGTCTTTCCAAGCCGCCGATCCATCCATCTTACCACAGACCAAGTCGAATTGGAAAAGCTGGCTGAGCCAAGTTGTTTCTCCCTTTCAGGGCGACCGATTGAAAACAACTTCTTACGTTTGTGCTTGGTGCTTGGTGCTTGGTGCTTGGTGCTTGGTGCTTGGTGCTTTGTGCTTGGTGCTTGGTGCTTGGTGCTTGGTGCTTGGTGCTTGGTGCTTGGTGCTTGGTGCTTGGTGCTTGGTGCTTGGTGCTTGGTGCTTGG
>SLEY01000226.1 GCA_007124535.1 Planctomycetaceae bacterium | reverse complement strand
GCTTGCCCCCACTAGAATAAGGCCGATGGTCGGTTGTCTCCCGATCATCTGCCAGCAGTGAATGCAATTCCGGACGCCGCCCCGCCCTTTGGCCGCCCCTCGGGGCCTACTGCCGCAAATTACAATTGGACGTTACCTAAAACCCACATTATGGAACAGAAACGGCTCGAACGACCTGCAGGAAATCGGTTCGTAGGTTGGGCATTCCTGCCCGGCGGACGTGGGGTTATCAACAAGAACGTCGCACTGATTACGAATCCCTCACTGCGAATTCACCATGGGGATCGTCGGGCAGGAATGCCCAACCTACGGGGAGGCGCAGCAAGCAACTTCCAATCTTGGTGGCCTAACCATTGAGATTTGCGGCACGACGCCGATAATTGCACTCTCCCCGTAGAGGTATACAAGAGGGATACTGCCAGGAGTAAATGCTTTGATGACTCACCAAAAACGGGAAATTTGCGACGAATCGCAACGTCTGGAGATGCTGCAACAACTGCTGGGCCCCAATGTCTGCCACCGCTTGGGTTTATACGCCCTGCCCGACGGGTTTCGCTTGTCGGTGGTCATCCCCGTATTCAACGAGTTGGAAACGATTGGTGAAGTGGTCTCACGTGTCCGACGTTCAGGGGTGCCCTGTGAGATCATTCTGGTGGACGACGCCAGCACCGATGGCACCCGGCAACTGCTGGAGCGCTGGGAGCAGAGCGACGACCTGAGAATCTTCTTTCACGAGCAGAATCGGGGCAAAGGGGCTGCGGTGAAAACCGGTTTTGAGCATATTTCGGGGGACGCAGTGATCGTCCAGGATGCCGATCTGGAATACGACCCGGCCGAATACCGGTATCTGTTGCAACCGATTATTCAGGATCAGGCGGATGCGGTGTTCGGTAGCCGCTTTGCTGGTGACAGCCAGCGTGTCTTGTACTTTTGGCATTATGTCGGGAATCGCCTGCTTACCACCTTGTCGAACTGCTTCACGAACCTGAACCTGACCGATATGGAAACCTGTTACAAGGTTTTCACGCGGGACGCGATTCGCAAGATCACCCCCACCCTGAGGGAGCGGCGATTCGGGTTCGAGCCGGAGATCACGGCCAAGATTGCCAGTCTGCCGGGCGTGCGGATATATGAGCGCCCGATCAGTTACAGCGGGCGGACGTATGCCGAGGGTAAGAAGATCACTTGGCGGGACGGGCTGCGTGCCCTGTGGTGTATCCTGCGTTACCGCCGCGGGTTGCGGGGCGGCTGATACCACAGCGATTCCCAGTACTTCTGGTCCAGGACGTAGGGGTCGACCGAAGCGTCGTCCAGATGGTCCTCGGGCAACACGCCGTAGCGTCGCATTTCGCGAAGATATTCGGGCCGCGGTTGGAAATCGGGCATGTCAAAGCGTTTGATTTGTTGCAGATTGGCTTGACCTGCCCGAACCATTTCCAACAACGTCCGATAATCCGGGTCGCTTCGGTCGGCGAATAGGGGCACGGATTCCCCGTCGGCGTTTCGGCACCGCTCGAAACCACCCTCCTTGGCTGCCAGCGGCGCCAGCAGCAGCAGCGAATGTTCGGGCTCCGTCAAGTTGAAGACGATGTGGCGGCTGAGTTGCAGGCGGGGGTCGTCGATGTCGAACCGCCAAAACGAAATGCCCCGCTCGTCGCTCATCGCCCGTGGCAGGCTCTGGGCGCCCTGATGGCACGAGGCACACCGCCGATCGAGGACCTCCGCGCCTGCCCGGGAGGTGGGCCAATCGCGGTCATCATTGACCAAGTTGTTCTCCAGATAACCGCCGATGGATCCGGTTCCGAGTGCGGCGTAGGTGCCGGGATAGGGTGCGCCCAGATCGATCCACAACCGGAGCATCTGCCGTTCCTCTTCGGTGGCCTGCACGTCGTGATGCGAGCCGTCCAGCATGGTCAGGATGCGGCTGGCCGCCGAACCCAGCGTGCGGGGTGGGAGACTGCCCACCGCCCGATTGCGATTATCCGTGAACAGCTGTTCGACGGTCATGGTGAAGTACGCATGGGAGAACATGGGCCCCCGATCCCCACTCAACAGGATCCCGCCCGCGTAGGGACCGCCTCGCTCGGTGGCCTCGTACCCGTGACAATCCACGCACAACCGATCCAGGATCGGCTGGATGTCCCGCGGGAAATCGAACACTTGGGGCGAGTCGGCAATCGGTTCGATGGGCGTGGGCGGATTCCGCAGGGCCATCAAATCGTAATCCGTCAACACGCTCTGCGTCCGCTGCTCGTGGCAGCCAACACACCCCGTCACCTCACCTGGCATCAGGCTGACAAAGCTCAGCATCCGCTTGACGGACACGTCCTCTTCATCCAGCGCGATGAAGAACAGGCTGCGGTGCGCCGGGGCTTCGAAGAAAGCGGAACCGTCCGGTTGGACGGGAACCGTGCCCAACACACGTTCCAAGGTGAACGATCCGCCGTAGGTCAGCGGGTCCATCCCGCCGGTGAAATTGATCGGCTTGGGCAGGGATTCCACCACCATCAGGCGTTTGATCTCGCCCCGCTCGACCCCCGCCATGCTCCGGCCCTGGTAGACGTCGGCCAGCATCAGGGTCCCGGTGGCCTGCTCCGGCCGGGTGCGGCTGGGGATCACGTTTTCGCGTGGCCGGGCGACCAGCGGACGCGGCTCATGGCACTCCAAACCGGCTTGCACGTCGCGGGACGACAGTTCGTAAATGGGATGGGTTTCCCCGTCGCCATCGACCAGGACGATCCGAGTGCCCTGGGCTGCCAGAAACAAATCCTCGGAAAAAGCCCAGGGATCGCGGTAATTGGCGCCGGTGGTGATGGTCCGCGCGCGGCCCCGCTCGTCCGGGCCCCCCCGCGGATCGACAACGGCGATCACCCCGTCATGCTCGCGGCGACCGTGCCCCGGAGAAAAGATCGACACGACTTTCCGCGTGTCCGGAATCGGTTTGGCGTCGATCATTACAATCCCGGGATGCATATTGCCGTAGTACACCATCGGAGCCGTCCCATCCGGATTGCTGGTCCACAAATGGTGGTAATCGACTTGAGAACGGTCGATGTACTCCCATCGCTGGTACAGAATCCGCCCGTCCGGCAGGGGCCAGGGTGTGTTGTCATGTTCGATATTCGCCGAGATGGGGCGAATGTTCCCGCCCTCGGCATCGCAACGGTAGAGGATGGCCACCTGGGTCAACCAGCACTGCACCCAGCGATTGCAGCGGCTGGAGACGAACACGATATCCCCGTCCGGCAGGTAGGCCGGTTCGATGTCGTCATAGGGGCCGTCGGTCAATTGGCGGAGATTGCGGCCGTCGACGTCGATTTCATACAGATGGTAATAGGGTGTTCCGCCGGGGCGGTAGGAAAACAGGATCTTCTCGGCATCGTAGTGCACTGCCGGATCGCGGACTCCCCCCTGCGGATCGTCCAGCAGGACGGTGATTTCGCCCGTCGGCAAGTGCATGCGGCACAATCGCCCGCCATCGCCGTAGGTCAAACGCGTTTCATCTTCGGCGAAATAGCCGAAGTTGGCGTACCAGTGCCCGTCCTTGCCCGGTTGGCGGAGGGCGAAGATGATCTCTTCGACGCCGTATTCGGCCAGCTGTTGCGACATGGCCTTGCGGGCCGCTTGCTGGCGTTCCCGTCGCAGGAGTTCGGCGCGGCGGCGGAGGTCCGCCACGGCGGCCGCGGCTTCCCCCTCGGGAAACCCGACCTCCCAGATCGAAAACAGCCCGTACTGCCCCGCCTGGAGGCAGATGATTCGTACGTAACGGCCGTGCCCGGCCAGATCCCGCAAATGCTCGTGGCCGCCGCGGCCCTCGTCCCGGCGAAACACCGTTTCCCAGACCTCGCCATCCGACGACACAGCGACCTCGTAAGCCACGGCATGCGCCCGCTCCCAATGGATGGTCATTTCGCGAATCGGCACATCCCGCCCCAGATCGATCTGCAGCCAGACCGGCGCGCCATCCGCCGCCGCACTGGCCCAGCGGGTCTGCGAATCGCCGTCAAAAGCCAATTCCGGCGTGTAGGGCGCGGAATGGACCGACGAAGCGGACGGGAGTTGGATTTCGCCCCCCCATCCGTAGGATGTTGCGGCCAAGAGTACCGTCGTGAACAAGAACCGACCGATCGAGCAACCACCCCGGGCGCGAAGCGTCATTTGGCTTGTCTCCCCCAAAAAATCACTAGAACTCCTACCCGTCCCGCCCCAGCACCGGTCGGAACACTACCACGGTAAATCAGCAACCCACACGATGCAAGAGAACTCGCGCGAGATGGGGGAAAAGACGGTGGAAGGTGGAAAAGAGTCCTGACACTCTTTTCCTGCTTGACACCCTTTTCCTGCTCCAAACGCATGCTCAGTCGGTCTCCTTCACCGGCAAACGAAGGGTGCTGGAAGCGTACTCGCGGATTGCCGCGCGGGTCTCAGCGAAATCAGGCTGCAATCCAACCTGAGCGAGACCATCAACGATCTGCTGCGCTCGCTGGATGGCGACCAGAACACTGCCGCGTTTGCTGAACTGCCAGGACGTCAAATCGTAGTCGGCCACATTCCGCGCCGCGCGAAGCGAGTTCAGCCGCTCGGCCACTGGCGGCAACTGAACGCTGCCCGACCGAGCCAGACACCACTGGAGCTTGTCGTGAGCCTCCGCGGTCTTGGGCAACGTGACACCACAACTCTCCACGAAATCGCGGGCCAAATGGAAAGCCCCGTAGTAGGCTCGACTCACCGCCGAACGCCATTCGGCTTCGGTAGCACCACCCGAAAGTCGCACGGCGACATGCAAGAAATCGGTGCCGCGCATGGTTACTCCATCACGATCGACAGTCGGTAGCGTCCCGGAATCCGATCCGGCAGTTGGCAAAGCCGCTGATGCCACTGCGCATCCCGTGTCAGCACTTCGTCCGCAGGTCCTTCCGCCGTCACTTCGAATACCTGATAGCGGTCACCGGGGATCTCCGGATCTTCGGCGTCATAGACGCGAACTTCACCGGGGAAGATCTC
>SLEY01000055.1 GCA_007124535.1 Planctomycetaceae bacterium | reverse complement strand
AGTGGCCAAGCCCGGGTTCATGACGAGTTGGTGCTTCAGCCCGGGGCCCAGTCGGTGCGGATCCGGGGTTTGCAAAACCACGACCGGTTGGTGGATCAGATCCACCGCGGACAACGTGCGGCGATCAATCTGGCCGGGGTGCATCATGAACAGGTGGTCCGCGGCCAGGAACTGGCGTCCTCCGGCCATCTGGTGCCCAGCCGGTTGCTGACCGCGCGACTATCGCTGATCCCCCAAGCCGCCCGGGCGCTGAAGACACGTTCCCGAATCCGCGTCCATCTGGGAACCGCCGAATTGTTGGCGACCGTGGTGCTGTGGGGGCAGGACGAGTTGAAAGCCGGCCAATCAGGTGCGGCCCAATTGCATCTGAATCAACCGGCCGCCGCGGTCTGGGGACAACCGCTGGTGCTGCGGACCGAATCTCCGGTCCATACCATCGGGGGCGGGGCCGTCCTGGACCCGAACGCGACGAAACTGCGCAAACCGGATGCCACCGTGCTGCAGATGGTGGAGGATTTGCAGGCCGATTCGGCGGAACGGCGCGCTGCGGCCGCCATTTATTTCCTGGGGCTGAAGGACTGGCAGCCCAGCGATCTCGCCCGTAAGGCGGGGATCGCGAATCCGGAGGAGGTGGTCGCCCGCCTGCGGGAACAGGACGTGCTGGCCCAAATCCCCCTCTCGCCCAAACGTACCCTGGGGGTCCATCGCGAAGTCATCGCCCAAATCAGCGAGCGAATCGCCCTGGTGCTGGACCGATTCCACCGGGAACATCCGCTGCGCAGCACGATGGACCGCCACCAACTGGCTTCGGCTTTCGCCTACCTGGGCGATCCGGCGGTCTTCGACGCCGTGCTGCAGGAGATGCAACGGGCCGGACGCATCCGGACGACCGAGCGCGGAGTGGCCTTGGCCGGTGCGGGCCCGCAGTTGTCGGCGAACGAACGAAAACTGCTGGCCCAACTGATCGAGATCTATCGCCAAGCCGGGCTGGAATCGCCGACCGTCGACCAATGCCGCCAGCAGGCGGCTCATAACGCCAAGTCGGTCCCCGAGTTGATTGCCCTGGCAGCCGCCGACGGCGACCTGGTCGAAATCGCCGCCGACCACTACATCCATCGGGACACCGATCACCAGCTGCAGCAGAGTTTGTCGGAACTGCTGGGCGAGGGGCATGGCGCGACGCTCAGTGAGATCCGCGAATTGTGGGGGACGACTCGGAAATGGGCTGTTCCCTATTGTGAGTATTTGGACCGTATCGGGTTCACCCGCCGCCAAGCCGACCTGCGCTACCTGGCCGGGAGTGGAAGCAAAGGAGATCAAAACCCATGACATCCCCCGTAGTAACTTTGACAACGGATTTCGGCGCCGGCAGCCCGTATGCAGCGCAGATGAAGGCGGTGATCCTGCGTATCTGCCCCCAGGCGACCGTGGTGGACATCACGCATCACGTGCCCCCCCAGAACGTGCGCTATGCCGCCCTGGTCTTGGAAGATGTCGCACCCTTCTTTCCGGAAGGCGCGACCCATATTTGTGTGGTCGATCCGGGCGTCGGCACCGCGCGCCAGATCGTGTTGGTCCAGCACGCAGGCCACTTCTTTGTCGCTCCTGATAATGGCGTGCTCAGCCGTACGGTTCCCCATACCCGACCGGAGCGGTTTTGGGTGGTCAACCGGTCACCCTACTGGCTGCACCCGGTGTCGGCGACGTTCCACGGGCGGGATATCATGGCGCCGGTGGCAGCGCGTCTGGCATCGGGTCAGCCGCCCGAAGATTTCGGGGAGCCCGGGCAGAGGCTGGTGTCCTTGGACTGGCCGCAGCCCGAAGTGGATTCGCAACAGATTCGCGGGCAGGTGCTGACCGCCGATTCGTTTGGAAATCTGATTACCAACATCCCCCGCGACACGGTCGAACACTGGGCGCGGGGCGTTTCTTACCAGATCGAGTGCGCCGGGCACACGATCGGGCATTTCGTGCGTACCTATGGCGAGCGCCCTCCCGGAACCCCGGTCGCGCTGATCAGTTCGAATCAGCGTCTGGAGTTGGCTGTGGTACAAGGCAGTGCCGCCACGACACTGGGCGCAGGAGCTGGCACCGAAGTGCTGGTTCGACGGTTGTCTTCTGAAGTGGTCACTTCGATTTAGGGAGCGGAAAGCCAATGCGTGACATGAATCGGCGAAGCTTTATGGCGGCAGGCTTGGGCGCCTCGCTGACCGCCGCCACCGCGGGTAGCGGCGCGGCTGACGGGGAATCTGCGGACGAGCGGCGAACGCATCGCGGCGTTTGGAGAGAACCGGCGCGGGATATCCCCGTCGCAGGTGAATCAGATGTCGTCGTGTGTGGTGGCGGGCCGGCGGGCATCGCCGCAGCGATTTCCGCGGCTCGAGCGGGCGCGTCCGTGCGCTTAATCGAAGCCAATGGCTGTCTGGGCGGGATCTGGACGGCCGGGCTTGTGCCGTATATTATCCGCGCCCAACGGGAGTCGTGCCTTATGGACGAAATCTGGCGGAGAATGGGCGAACAGTACGATTCCCGGCTTCCCCACTTCAACCCTGAGGACATGAAGGTGCTCCTCGAGGCGATGTGCGAAGAGGCGGGGGTGTCGTTTCAACTGCACACCCGGGTTGCGGCGGCTGCGACGGAGAACGGACGATTGCACTATGCGGTTACCGAATCGAAATCGGGCCGTCAGGCTTGGAGGGGCAAACTGTTTATCGATACGACGGGCGATGGCGATTTGGGGGCCTTGGCGGGAAACGGTTACGATTTCGCCGATGAAGAAACGGGGCTCTTTCAACCTTCCAGCCTCAATTGCCTGGTCGCCGGCTTGGATCCGGATGACGTGGCAGGCATCGATCGATGGGCCATGCAGGAGGAACTGCAGCAGGCCGGTGTCGCGCCCAGTTACGGCGTCATGGGGGCCTCTCTGTTCTACGTGGGTGCAGGACTGTACTTCCTGCAGGCCACACATCAATATGGCTATCGGGTGTTCGATTCCGCGAAAGAGCAAACCCGCGCCACGGTGGAGGGCCGCGCCGAGAATCATCGCATGGTTCACGCCCTGCGCGAGTTGGGCGGCAAGTGGAAGAACATCGTGCTGGTGGCCACTGCCGAGCAGATCGGCAACCGCGAGGGGCGACGCCTGCACGGCTTGGCGACGGTGACCCGAGAAGACCTGAAGGAAGGACGCGAACAACCCGATCCCGCCGTGTCCGGCGTGACGTATTTGATGAACATTCACCCCGTCACATTGGAGGGCAATCCTCCGGAAATCCGGCAGAGACAGGCGCCCGTGAAGTCTTACGATATTCCGTTCCGGGCTCTTGTCGCAAAGGACGTGGACGGCCTGCTGATGGCCGGCCGGTGCATTAGCGGCGACTTCTTCGCTCATGGCAGTTACCGGGTGACCGGCTATGCCGTGCCCATGGGCGCAACCGCCGGGGTGGCCGGGGCGCTCGCGGCCCAGACGGACTGCTTGCCCCACGAATTGCCTTGGGAAACCATTCGGGATAAGCGGCGCGAGGTGCGCGCAGCGCACTCCCCGACGGACGAGTGATCATCAACAAGAACGTCTCCCTGATCAGGAATCCCACCGATAGGCTGGGAATTCCTGCCCGACGGAGGTAGTTCCCTATGCCGCCGTGATGGAACGTCAGTGGTGATTTGCGGTACTCGCGACAAGGTCGGCAATCCGTGCCGCCAGGGGCGGGGCACTCAGGTAGTTCAAAAAATCGTGGCGTCCCCGAATGCATTGGGTCAGGTCAAGCACCTCCAGTCGCTGGCGATGAGGCCCGAGCAGCCACGGGCAGGCGACGCCGGCGAAACCCATCGCCGGGGGTGCGGGACCGCGTTCAAGGCGGGGGTAAAGACGCAGCACCCGATCCCGCCGATGACGCGTCACCAGCAACGTCTCGACCGCGTCCAGCGGGCTGCCGCCGTAGCGGCCCGGCAGCAGGATATGGGCATCGGTGGCTGCGGCAACCAGCACGGCGCGGAAGCGGCCCGGGTCACCTTCGTTGCCGGAGGCGTAGCGGCTGAGGGCTCCGGCGACCACCCGGCAGCCGGCACTGTAGCCGACCAAGGTGGGCGGCGGGAGGTGGTCGAACTGGGAGAGCCATTGGGCGAGCCGTTTGCCTTCGATGTCGGCGCGGGCCAAGGTCACTTGCAGCGCGGGCCGGAGGCGACACAACGACCGTTCCGCAGGCCACCGCCACAGCACCAGACGCACCGGCCGACCTCCACCGTAGCGGGAAAGCACACGCGAGAAACCGAACGCCAAATGCACGGCCCAGGCCTCGTCGGTGAAGCCGCCGTGGACAAAAACGACCGTGGGCGGTGGAGGGGCTTCCGGATGGAAGAAGGCCTCGTGCGAGCTGCGCGTCCAGATTCCCCGGCAGTCCCGTCGCCGGTAATCGAAGCCATTCGCTTCGACGCCCTCCCCGGGGTCGGTGCGAATATGGCTGGTGCGCACTATCCAGAACTCGGTGCCGGTTTCCCGCCCGTCTGCCCGGCAAGCCGCAAGTGCCAGGACCGCGACGGCCACCGTACCGGCACGTCGAAGGCGGCAGTTCAACGAGCCACTCATGGAAACGCACCTCGGAAAGCTGGGCGCCGTTGTCTGCCGGCCGCCTATCGGGACAGCATCGGCCGATCAGTGGCACAGGTACCTTGCATTTCGGGCCGAGCCGGGCGGAACGCTTTCGCTGCCGTGTCTCCCGCTCCCACCGCCCGCGCCTGGTGCAGGAACGCCTCCAGACGGGTTTCCATGGCAGGATCCTCTTGGCCGTCGAAGCTTATCGTCAAAGTCGGCATTCGACCCAAACCGGCTTGACTCCGTTTGATCAGCCCCGCCACGATTGTGGACGGCATGCAGGAAAAGGGCATCACATTGATCACCCCGTGGCAGCCTTGGCGGCACAAGTCGAGTGTTCTTCCGACGGTGAGAATGGCTTCGCCCTCGAACGAGGGGTCCAGATAGGGCGCGGCCAGGGAGAATAATTCCTTCGGGT
>SLEY01000457.1 GCA_007124535.1 Planctomycetaceae bacterium | reverse complement strand
TGAAAGGCATCCCGCCGGACAAGTTGGCTGCCGCGATCCTTCGATCCTGCCAGCGCCGCCAACCCGAACTGATCCTGCCCGGCCGGGCCCGCCTGCTGTTCGCACTCGCCCAACTCTCGCCAACCCTTGGCGATTGGATTCTCACCAAAATGACGCGATAGCCCGGGAATCGAGGAACCGAAACCGGGGCATCGAGGAAAACTCCCGCTTGCCCGGACGGCGGCCGGGCTCCGGTTCCCGTCCGCCCGGCGCTGGCCTCGCGCGCCCCGAGACCGGTTGGATCGCGGAGACGGCTCTCACGGGTCTTCCACCAGGGTGATTTCGGCGGCTGCGATCGCGTGCTCGCCGGCCGTCGAGTACAGCAGGTACACGCGGCCGTCCTCCTGGTAGATCGCCGGATCCCGCAACTGGTGGACGAAATCGTAGGTGGCTCCGAACCGCGATTCCCGAATCGGTTCCTCCGCCCCCTCATACGGCTTCTCCGGCCGTAGCACCGTCTGCGGTTCGGTGAAACGCCAGTCGTGCCAGTCCTCCTCCAGATTCTCCACCCGCGACACCAGGATGTGTTCGGGTTCGTCGTGCCCGCGCGAGAAAAACACGTACAGCATCCCGCCGTGCTCCCACAACGCTTTGTGCCGGACGCGGGGAAGGAGCCGGGGCCCACGCTCGAAATCGGACAAACCGTCGTGACTGCGGTACAGGATGCCCCCGTCGTTGCCGTACTTGGCCAAGGCATAATGCCAGCCGTCATGCTGGAACGCGCGGAAGTAGAACCAGCCCAGGTACTCCTCGTGCGCGTCGAACTCCAATCCGTCGCGGGACACCGCCACGTAGGTTCCCTGGCCGCGAGGCCCCCCGGGCGGGTTGGGTCCGTGATAGTACATCACAATCCGCTCGTTCTCCGCATCGATGTGCACATCCGGACTGGCCACATGATCACCTCGCCGGCCACGATAGATGGGCGTGTCTTCCATCGGCAGCACACCGCCCTGGTGAATCTTCCAGGGACCTTCCAAGGCATCGGCGTAGGCCAAGCGGATGAATTTGCCATGATGGTGGGCGAAGTACAGATAGTACGTTCCCAGCGGCTCTTCGATCCATTCGGGGGCCCGGATCAGGGACGGCCCGTTGATGTTCCTGCCCAAACCGCCTTCCAACCCCTCCAGATCGCGGTGGATCAAAGGATTCATCGGAAAGCGTTCCACCCGAAATTCGAATTCAGTGGACGGCGAAACGTAGGGGGCGATCTCCGAGGCCTGAGCGGGGCCCTCCGGTCCTCCCGGGACCATCATCGCCAGCACGGCCCCCAGAACAAGTTGCGTGAATGTCCGGATGGGGGCCGACGCCGTTGCCCGTCCCCCATCCCGAGGATTTGCCCTGAACTGCATCATTTTCTGCTCCTTTCGTCCCTGCACATTTTGGGAGGGGGTAGGAGGCGTCCCAATCACTACCCCCGCAGGCGTGTGGAAAACGCGTGTTTTGCGGCAGTGCCATCATGCCGGAAATCATGACGGATCGGCCAGTCAACTGCGACTGGCCCTGTCAGCTTAACACAAAGCCCCTTCGCCCGACAAATGCCCGGATCGTTTGGTGGGCCGATTCGATCGTTCCCGGGAAATGACCTATACTTCCCCAATACCTCGATCACCGAGCGGTTTGTTCGTGCAGGGGGCAGTTCGGCAGCGCCTACTCTATTACGGGAATAGAGAAACATCATGGCGGGGGGTATTTTCCAAAGACGACCGGCAGGGTAATCTGTGGTGCGGTTTGCAATTTCCTGGTGGAGCACCGGATGAAAATTGTCGTATTGGGGGCGGGCACGGTAGGGACGTGGATCGCCGATCTGCTTTGCCAACATCGGCACAGCGTGAACGTGGTCGACATCGACGCCGAGCAGACGCGGCGGGTGAACGACGAATTGGATGTGCGCGCCATCCGGGGTCAAGCGTCCCATGCCAGTGTGCTTTTTCAGGCCGAAGTGATAGGAGCCGATGTGTGCTTGGCGGTGACGGGGGATGACGAGACGAATATCGTGGCGGCCAGTATGGCCAAAGCGATGGGCGCCGAACGGGCGATGGCTCGGGTCTATTCCCAAGTCTTCCGGGATCTCAGCACATTCGATTACCAGCAGCATTTCGGCATTGATCGGGTGCTGAGCCTGGAGCATTTGTCGGCCGTCGACCTGGCGCGGCACATCCGCAGTCCGGACGCGGTGATCGTGGAGAGTTTTGCCCGCGGGGCCGTCGAAGTGCAGGATGTGCTGATCACCCCCAACGCGAAGGTCATACAAAAACCGCTCCAGCAGTTGAAACTGCCTCGCGGCGTCCGTATCGGCTCGATCTTTCGCGAGGGGGCGATGTGGATTGCGGGGGCGGACGATCGCATCCAACCGGGGGATCATGTGACCCTGATCGGGGCACGGAAGCGCGTGGACGCGGTTCTGGACTGGTTCCGCGTCGGGTCAATCTCGCGCAAGACGGTGGTGATCGCCGGGGGCGGGGAAACCGGTTACCATCTGGCCCGCATCCTGCAGGGAGATCGTTTTTCGGTGATTCTCATGGAGCATTCTCGAGCGCGCAGCGAGGAACTGGCCCGCCGCCTCCCCCAGGTGACGGTAATCCAGGCGAACGCAACCCGCCGTAGCGTTTTGGAAGAGGAACGGGTCGGGGCGGCGCATGTGTTTGTCGCCTGTATGGGGGACGACGAAGAGAACATCATGGCTGGGGTAACGGCTCGTGAAATCGGGACCGACCGGATTTTGGCCATGGTGGGCCGTCCGGATTACGCGGACTTGGTCGGCCATTTGGGCATCGATGCGGCCGTCAGTCCCCGGGATGTGATGGCTCGGCAGGTCCTTTGTTTTCTGCAGCCCGGTCCCATCCTGGCGCGGATGTCCCTTCCGGGCGGTGATATCAGTGTTTTTGAGATTCAGATCGTTCCGGGCGCCCCGGCAGCCGATCACGTCTTGGCCAGCCTGCCGTTGCCGCCTCAATGCTTGATCGCCGCCCTGGAGCGTGCGGATTTCACCATGGTACCGGCTGCGGATGATCGCCTGCGGGTGGGCGACACCATCGTCGCCCTGATTCCTGACCATCACCTTGATGAAGCCTTACAGCAGTTTACTCCGCGATGAACTACCGCTTGCTTGCCAGATACCTGGGCCTTGTCAGTCTGCTGATCGCTGGCGCGATGTGTTTCAGTTTGCCGTGGGCTTTCCCGCAGTGGGGTTATCGTTCCCATTTGGCGGAGGAACTGGAGCCGGTTTTTGAAACCCGGGCGTTCATTGCGCTGCTGATCAGCATCGTGGTGTGTCTTGTTTTGGGGAGTGCCATGATCTGGTGGGGGCGCCAAGAGCAGGGGCGTTTATATCGCAAAGAGGCGATGGCCGTGGTCGGTCTGAGTTGGGTCCTGGCGACGGTTCTGGGGGCTCTGCCTTTCCACCTGAGTGGTGTCCAGCGGGAAGCGGGCGTACGGATGCACCTGGTGGACTGTTTATTCGAGTCCCAGTCGGGATTCAGCACGACCGGCGCGACGGTCATCTCGGACCTGGAGGCGCCCCGGCAGGTTCCGCATGCGATTCTGTTCTGGCGGAGCATGACCCAGTTTTTGGGCGGATTGGGGATCCTGGTGCTGTTTGTGATGTTGCTGGGGCAGGGTTCGGCGGGCAAGGCCCTGATGCGGGCGGAAATGCCGGGTCCGAGCAAGGAGGGTTCCACACCGCGGATGCAGGATACGGCGATTCGGTTCGCCGCGATGTATTGCGGATTGAATTTGATATTGGCCCTGATCCTGGGGTTCCTCGGCCTCTCGCCTTTCGACGCCCTCTGCCATGCGTTCACCACGATGGCGACCGGCGGTTTCAGTACGTACAACGCCAGCATCGCCCACTTTGACAACGCCGTGCTGGATTATGTGATTGTGCTGTTCATGGTGCTGGCGGGCACGAATTTCATCCTGCTGTACCATCTGTTCTTCCGCCAACCGGGCCGGCTTTGGGCGGACGTGGAATGGCGGACTTATATCGCCATCCTGGCGGTCGCCAGCGGTGTGGTCGTGGTCGCCGGTCTGCTGAAGGGGGATTTCGGAAATCTGCCGGCGGCCGTCCGGTATGGGACGTTCCAAGTGGTTTCGATCATGACCACCACCGGCTTCGGGACGGCGGATTTCGACGTCTGGAGCCATTTCAGCCGGGGGCTGCTGGTGCTGCTGATGTTTGTCGGCGGCTGTGCCGGCAGCACGGGCGGCGGGCTGAAAGTGATCCGGAACCTGCTGTTCGTGAAGATCTTGTACCTGGAAGTCCAACGTGCCTACCGCCCGACCATTGTGCGGCCCCTCCGGCTGGCAGGGCGGGCGGTCGAAGAAGGCCAGTTGCGGAAGAATATCCTGGTCTACTTTTCGCTGATCCTGGCGATCTCGATCGCGGCCTGGGTCTTGATCATCGCCTTCGAGCCGGATGCGACCTGGGACGAACGCTCGCAGGACAAGAAGCTGGACAGCGCTGCTGCCGTGGCGGCGACGCTGAACAATATCGGCCCCGGCTTGGGAACCGTCGGCGTGACCCGAAACTACGGCCATTTCAGCTGGTGGACGAAACTGCTGTTCGTTTTTCTCATGATGGTGGGGCGGCTGGAGATTTTTCCGATCCTCGTGCTGCTCGCGCCCGGCTTCTGGCGCAATTACTGACGGTCCCCCGCATTCGCTCAAGCCCGCAGGGTTCGTCATCACGGCCGCTCGGCCTGCTCCAACAGGTAACGGGAACGCTGCAGCAAGCGGCGCTCGGTCACTCCCAGGGCGTCCGTGTCGCGATCCGCCAATTCCGTGACAATCTGCTCCAAGAGGGCTTCCGCTTCGTCCGACTCCCCGCGGTCGGCATGCTCCAGAGCTTGCAAGAACCGGGTTTCCGCATCGGTCAGGCCGCGGAGCTTGGTCTGCAGCTCTTCTCGCAGTTCTTCGCGAGCCAAATGTTCCGCCAGGCGCTCGACTTCGGCCACGCGGGGGTCATCGGGAAAGC
>SLEY01000072.1 GCA_007124535.1 Planctomycetaceae bacterium | reverse complement strand
AGGTCCCAGTCGAGTCCCTCCGGCACCGGTTGCTCGCCGGTGGGCAGTTCGCGCGGGCCGGGGCCCCCGCCCGCGTGCCACAGCCAGGCTTCCCGGATCTCCCCCGCCGCGCCTTGCCGGACCAGTTCCACGGTGCGGCGGAACGAATCCGTGGCCATGCCCTGGTTGCCCATCTGCGTGGCCACCCCCTGTTCCGCTGCCAGCTGCCTCAGTCCGACCAGTTCGCTGATGTGGTGCCCGATGGGCTTCTCGACGTACACATGCTTGCCCTGGCGAATCGCCGCCGCCGCGACCGCCGCATGGGTGTGGAAAGGCAACGCGGCCATCACGCCGTCCAACCGCTCGTCCAACTCGTCCAGCATGACCCGAAAGTCCCGGTACCAGGGCACCTCCGGCTCCTGCTCCCGCCAGGGCTCGGCCCGCCGCAAATCGACATCGCACAACGCCACCAGATTCTGCTCCAAACGGCGGACGACCCGGGCCAGGTGCGAGCCGCGACTGCCCACACCGACCACCGCCAGGTTCAGTTTCTCGTTGGCCTGATAGGCCCGGACCGAGCGGCTGTTGCCCAGAATCCACCAGCCGGCCGCGCCCCCCGCGGCCGCTTGAACAAATGCCCGTCGATTGATGCGAGTGATCATCCTGCTGTCCTCCCCGGTTTGAATGTCTCGGAATTCCCCGCAGCCCTATCAGGCTGGCTCCGAACGGCGCCGGTCCGTTGCGGCCGGCGCCCCAATCACTTCCATTGTCATGTCAAGGAACGGAGAAAGAAAGCCGGGAGTCAGTCGTCCGCGTTCCAGTCGGCCGTATGGGGCAGTTGGGCCGCTTCCTTGCGGGCCTGTTCCAGCACGTCGGCGATCTGCACGGGAGCTCCGTCCGCCTCTTTGCTTTCGTCCGCCGCACTCATGAAGGCATAGATTTCCAGCGTCTCTTCTTCGCTGACCGGCGGCTCGCCGGTGCGGAAGAAATGCACCATTTCCACCATCATCGGGCGGTAGCCGGTGTAGGGCCCGATTTCCCGAATGGCTTCGCTGCCGAACGCCATGCCTCCGAAACCTCGCCGGCCGGCCCGGATCCCGCGGAACGTGCCGATCCGCCCGTCGCTCCATGTGCCCACGACCACATCCGTGTCGGGCGTGTGGACGCGGACGACCGACTCGCAACCGGGTCCCATCACGGTGAACAACGTTTCTACGCCGTGGATTCCGTACCAGTACAGGTCCGGATGCGTTGGTTCCAGCGAGGCGGGGCTGTAGGCATCGCAGCCGATCACGTCGCCGATCGCTCCTGCTCGGATTTCCTGAGCGCCTTCGGTGAAGCGCAGCGAGGAACTGGAAAACACGGGGGTCTGGTAATGGCGAGCGGCGTCGTAAATCGCCACGGCGTCCCGCAGGCAACCCGCCACCGGCTTGTCGACGAACAGCGGCTTGCCGGCCCGCAACACCGGCAAGGCCTGCTCCAGATGGGGGCGGCCGTCGTTGGTCTCCAGCATCACGACATCGACCCGTTCCAGCAGGGCTTCGATCGAATCGACGATCTCCACCCCCATCTTCCGGATCTGTTCGGTGTACTCCGGCACCCGGCGGACACTGCTCTCGATGTCCGGGCTGCCTTCGGGAAAGGCGGCGACCACGCGGCAGTTGGCCAAATCGGGGGCGACCTCCTCGTCGTTCAACAATCGGGTAAAGGCGATCGCGTGCGAGGTGTCCAGGCCGATGATGCCCGCGCGGAGGCGGGGCGGGTCGGCGTCGTTGTCCGCCAGGGCGGCCGGGACGAAGGCGGGAAGTACCAGGCTGGCCGCAGCCAGCAGCAGGAGCGAGCGTTTCATGAGATTCTCCGATTTCTGCAAGGGAGCCGCATGCCGACCGCGCCGGGGGATCGGGGACTACGGCCGGTTCTTGGGTTTGGGGACCTTGCCGCCACTCTTCCGCCCGCGCCGGCGCCCGCGGCCGCTCGAATGGTAGGTTTCTGCCGGAACCTCGCTGACCTTCTGGCCGACCGAATCCTGCAACTTGGCAATGCGATCGCGCAAGGCCGCCGCACGTTCGAATTCCAGAGCTTCGGCCGCCGCCAGCATCTCGGTTTCCAACTCCTGGATGTACTCCTGAGTAATGTACACGGTTTCGTCGCGCCGTCCCACCGCCGTATTCGCTTGGCGATGCGCCGCCACCTGGCTCTCGATGCCCGCCCGGATGTTCTTGCGGATCGTCTCGGGCGTGATCCCGTGCCGCCGATTATACTGCTGCTGCAGCTTGCGCCGCCGCCGCGTCTCGTCGATCGCGTTTTTCATCGCGTCGGTGATCTTGTCCGCATACAGGATTACCCGGGCATCCACATTCCGTGCGGCCCGGCCGATGGTCTGGATCAGCGACGTCTCGCTGCGCAGGAAACCCTCCTTGTCCGCGTCCAGGATGGCGACCAGCGACACTTCGGGCAGGTCCAGACCTTCCCGGAGCAGGTTGACCCCGACCAGGGCGTCGAATCGGCCCTCGCGCAGATCGCGCAGCAATTCCACGCGTTCGAACGCGTTCAACTCGCTGTGCAGCCATTTGCAGGCCACCTGCTGTTCGGTCAGGTACGTTGCCAGGTCTTCCGCCAGCCGCTTGGTCAGCACGGTGACCAGAACCCGCTGGCCCACCTGGGTCCGGGCCCGGATCTCCTCTAGCAGATGAGGGACCTGGCCGCGGGCCGGAACCACCTCCAGCACCGGATCCAGCAGCCCCGTCGGCCGGATGATCTGCTCGACCACCTCCCCACCCGTCTTCTTCAACTCGTAAGGGCCCGGCGTGGCCGAAACAAATATCGTGGCCGGAATCGTCCGCTCCCACTCCTCAAAGGTCATCGGCCGGTTGTCCAAGGCGCTGGGCAAACGAAAACCGTGACTGACCAAGGTCAATTTGCGGTTCCGGTCGCCGGCATACATGGCCCCGATCTGGGGGATCGTTACATGGGATTCGTCCACCAGCAGCAGGAAATCCTTGGGGAAATAGTCGTACAACGTCTCCGGCCGCTGCCCCGGCTGCCGCCCGGATAACGGCCGGCTGTAGTTCTCGATGCCCGGACAGTGGCCGACCTCTTGCAACATCTCGATGTCAAAGCGGGTGCGGGCGTTCAAACGCTGAGCCTCCAGCAATTTGCCCTCATCCCGAAATTTCTGCAACTGCTCTTCCAATTCCTGCTTGATGGCCTGAATCGCCTGGGCAATCCGCTCCTCGGGCATCACAAAGTGCTTGGCCGGGTAGATGTACAACTCGTCCTGCGTGGCCAACGTCTGACCACTGGTCGGGTGGATGAAGGATAACTGCTCGACCTCGTCCCCCCAGAATTCGATGCGGAAGGCGTACTCTTCGTACGAGGGCCAGATCTCGACGCAATCGCCCCGGACCCGGAAACGACCCCGCTCGAACCCCACGTCGTTACGATCGTATTGGATGTCCACCAGTTTGCGCAACATCTCGTCCCGATCGATCTCCAAGCCCACCTGCAGGGCGACCATCATCTCGCGATAGTCCTCGGGCGAACCCAATCCGTAAATGCTGGAGACACTGGCCACCACGATCACATCGCGGCGGCTGATCAGGGCACTGGTGGCCGCCAGCCGCAGACGATCGATTTCGTCATTGACCGAGGCGTCCTTCTCGATGTAGATATCCCGTTGCGGGATGTACGCCTCGGGCTGATAGTAATCGTAGTAACTGACAAAGTAATGCACCGCGTTGTGCGGAAAGAAATCCTTGAACTCGGAATATAGCTGAGCCGCCAGCGTCTTGTTGTGCGAGATCACCAGCGTGGGCTTCTGGATCTGCTGGATCACATTGGCCAAGGTGAAGGTTTTTCCCGACCCGGTCACGCCCATCAGGACTTGAGACGGGCGCCCCTGGCGCACGCCGTCGGTCAACGCGCGGATCGCTGCCGGTTGATCGCCGGCCGGCTTAAACGGAGCTTCTAACTGGAATGACACGTGTGACGTTCTCCACGACCGTGGCCAGCATCAGCATCTGCAGCAGCTGGCCCAAGGTCCCTTCGTTGATTTGCGGCAAACCGATGCGCACCACGGGAACGCCGTCGCGGCGGTAGGGCCGCAACGTTTCGTCCAGCCGACTTGCTGCCAATTCGGGCAGCGTTTTGGCTTTTGGCGCCGAATCGCCCGAGATTTCGTGGCTCCACTCGCCGCGGCACGGATCGCAACGTACCCGGTCCACCGTGACGTCGGTCAGCCACAGGTCGCAGCCGCCGGGCCGGTCGGGACGGACCGGAGGCAACGGGTCTCGCGTGGCGACCACGCTGCGTGGAATGGTTGCGGCGGCCGGCAGATGCTCGAACCGGCCGAGGAGACTCGCGTACCAGCATCCCAGGGCCTCCAAGGAAAGCGCTCCCAGTCGCACCACGCGGCGGCCGGCCCCCGGCACTTGCTCCATCCGACGCGCGACGGCGGCATAGTCCAACACGGGATTGTCGCCCCGTGTCGCCGAGTGGAATCGATCGCTCATTTCCGCGGCGCCCTCCAACAGCCGCACGACATCCAGGCCCAGGCAAGCGGCCGGCAGCAGACCGGCAGGCGAGAATACGGAGAATTCGCCGGCAACTTGCGGGACGACGGCATGCTCTGCGGCGCCCGCGGGAAGCGTTGCGAGCCAAGGAACCGGGCCGCCCGAACGGACCAGCCGCACATAATAGGTCGGCCAGGCGGAACGGCCGTAGAAGCGGGATAAGGCTCGAAAAAAAGGAGCCCCACCCCGCGGCGTGCCCGTGTGGCCCCCCGATTCCTCCGGCAAGGTCAGCAGCGCCCACCGATCCTCCAAACGATCTGCCGAACGCCCTTGCACCAGCAACTCGAGCAACCCGGCTACGGCGTCATTGTCCCACAAGTGATCCGCGAAAATCAAACGCAATCGCCCGCCCCGCTGGGCACGCGTCAGCTGGTCGAAATACGGCTCGCAACACGCCGACTTCCACACCCGGGCGCCCCGCATCCAGCGGGCGTCGCCCAGCAGAATCACCCGGTCCACGGCGT